>CASBRC010000481.1 GCA_949128015.1 Synechococcales cyanobacterium PMM_0003 | reverse complement strand
GATTAATGTGGGACCAGCAATGTTCCGCTATATAGATGCGAGATTGGGCTGTCTATGCGAAGCGGGCTTTTCATTCGAGATGGTTGATCGAGCCTGGAATGCGATCGATAGTCACATCTATGGATTTACGCTTCAGGAGATGAACTTTCCAATCGAGGAGGCGGAATATGTCAAGGCAGCAAAGGAATATATTCCGAATATCCCCGATGACAAATACCCCTATATGAATCGACTGACGCATTACCTGATCGACGGACATTATGATGGCATTGCAGACTTTAATTTCGGGCTGGAATTGATTCTTAATGGTCTCGAAAAGCTTCTAAATAGAGCCTAATTAAATTGAGCGCCAGAAATAACTTTCGCTCTCAACCAAAATATTACAACTTTTTCATCTCCAATGATTTGTATATAGAAAGGTGGGTTACATTTCATTAACGCACCCTATGAGATTTGCGATCGCACTGTCGTTACACCATAGCGCCAACTAAGGCGAATGTTATAGCGTCACTTGGGTTTCATCTGTGCCAAGAGTTGATTGGTCGTCAGTGGTAATTGTCAAATTTTTCAAGGCGCGTTCTAGTCGATACTTGCGTCAGGAATTTCCACACCTTCTTAAGTTGCCTTCTTTGTGGGCTAGCAGCTATTTTGTAAGCACGGCTGGTAATATTAGTTCAGAGTCTGTTCGCCGCTATATTGAAGATCCTCACCACGCTTCAAACTAGCAAAAAGACTAAAGGGAATAAATTCCCTCGTTCGCTTACCTCTCAGGGCTGAACCGCCTGAGTTTCATGTGTTCTTATGATTACCCCACTCAAGCGCAAAAATTTTGATGAGCTTATCCCTGCTGTTCCTACATCTGAGCAGTATCAGTACTATTGGGGTGACGGACAGAGCGTGTTTCGCCGCGTTGCTATTTCAATCGCTTGCGTAATTGTCTTCACACTCCTTTATAACCGAGTTCACGAAAATAACCCTAGCAGTTTTGCGGCTTTGGCAATGTTTGTCTTCGCAGCTTTGGGTGGCTTGTATTGGATGTTGGAGCCAATTGCGCTGGCAAGCATTCGTAATGCCAAACTGCGGCGATTTGCTTATTGTGGGTTCTGGCAAGCGGAAGTGTTAGATGTGTATGTCTCTCAAGAAGTGCTTGCCCGTGCCGAAAAGGTCAATTCGCGAGGTCGAATGGACGTTAGTTATGATGCGGAAAGTTTTTTAAATATTGAGCTTGGAGATGAGACAGAGTTTGTGACGACTTTGCGCTTGCCGATGAAGCGCGAACTGAAGCGTATCAAACCAGAGCAGACGGTTTATATGTTGCTGTTTTCTAATGATCGCCGCTTTGGTCGAGTTAGTCGTTTAACTTCTGATGCTTATATTCCGCAATATAATTTTTGGATTGGTGACTATCCTTATTTGCGTCGGGATACTTTCGTTGATCTGACAAAATACATGGTGAAGCGATCGCAAAAAATAGCAAATTAGGTAAAAAAGTAAAGGGAGGTGCAAAGTGCCTCCTTTTACTTTTTTAGGTTGTAATCAAGCGATCCCAAAGATTAAGAAACTTGGAATATGTGAGCTACATCACCACTAGTCATGAGACGATCCCTTACGCTGAAATCATTGGGTTGACAAAGTTCGTGACTACACACAGGTTTAAAAAATGTTTAATATTCAAACGCACAAGATTAATCACCAAGCTTTAGAAAATCAGCTTAATCGATTAACTTGCATATATCGTAACGAAAGCGAATATATCCAAATCATTCGTATATCTCAGCCTAAATCCGCTTTTTTTGAGAAAACTGTATTTCCTAATCAATGTATTCAGTTTGCAGCATCGGGGGATGATTTGCTAGAAGTTTTGGAATCCGTAATGGCTAGTTCAGTTCATGCTGATACGATCCCTTGCTCTCAACTTTCAGTTACAAAGAGTATAGACAGAAACCTAAATCTCACAATTTTAAAAGAAGCCGACAGGGTTTTACAAGAAGTATTTGCCATAGCCGCATAATTTTTTTAGATAACCAAAAAGAAAGGGAGCTGAACGCTCCCTTTCTTTTTTTGTGGCGATCGCACCCATCAAAAACCACAAGAAAAAAACTACAATAAAAGCTAATAGGTAGGTAGGCAAAAGAAAACTTAAAACCCAAAAAGCTGTGGCGCACGCTCAGCGTGCGTCACAGCTTTTTGGGTTTTATTATGCCTATCTACCTAGAAATCGACGATAAACTAAGACAAATTAAGACTGTGACATATAAAGTTGGACTTCTCGGATTAGGAACTGTTGGTACTGGTGTTGCCAAAATTTTCCAAGACCCTGCGGGTCGTCATCCCTTGCTGCCTGATATCGAAATCGCGCGGGTTGGTGTGCGATCGCTAAATAAGCAGCGTGATGTGGCGATCGCTTCCAGTATTGTCACAGATGATTTAGAAGCAATTATTAGCGATCCTGCGATCGATATCGTGGTTGAGGTCATTGGCGGGATCGAGCCAGCTAAGAGTCTAATTTTAAAGGCGATCGCAAATGGTAAGCACGTTGTCACTGCCAATAAAGCTGTGATCGCTAGGCATGGCAATGAAATTTTTACCGCCGCCAAACAAACAGGCGTATATGTAATGCTGGAAGCCGCCGCTTGCGGCGGCATTCCTGTCATCCAAGCACTGAAACAAAGTCTCGGAGGCAATCGCATCAGTGAATTGACAGGTATTGTCAATGGCACGACTAATTACATTTTGAGCCGTATGTATTTTGAGGGTGCAAATTTTGAGGCTACTCTTGCTGAAGCCCAACAATTAGGCTATGCCGAAGCCGATCCCACTGCCGATGTCGATGGCTATGATGCGGCGGACAAGATGGCGATTTTGGCGAGTCTTGCTTTTGGCGATCGCATCAAACTTGAAGACATTTATCGCGAAGGTATTCGCTCGATTACTAGTGCCGATATTGGCTATGCCAAGGAGCTTGGATTCACAATTAAGCTATTAGGAATTGCGCGACGTACAGAAAGCAAGGATGACAGAAATCTCGAAATTCGCGTACATCCCACATTAATTCCGATTCAACATCCGCTTGCCAATATTAATGGCGTAACTAATGCCGTTCGCATCGAAGGCGATCCGATTGGTGAAGTTGTATTTTCAGGACCTGGAGCAGGTGCGGGCGCAACTGCTAGCGCCGTAGTTGCCGACATTATCAATGTTGTTGCCGCAATGAAATCCATGCCCAATCAAGTTAATCAACTAATGGGATGCTCTCACGAGCATTACGCTAAAATTGCCCCAATTGAAAATACGGTGACGCAGTTCTATGCACGACTACTGACGCATGACAAACCAGGAGTAATTGGTGATCTTGGTACTGCTTTTGGCAAGCACTGTGTTAGCTTGAACGCAATTTTACAAAAAAATACCAGCCACGATGGTTTGGCTGAAATTGTGGTGGTAACCCAAAAAGTGAGTGAGTACAACTTCCAAAATGCGATCGCTACCATCCGTAATTTACCTACTTTACATAGTATTCCTACTGTGCTGCGAGTTTTGTAAATAAATGGACATAATTAAATACCAAACCCAAAAAGCTGTGGCGCACGCGCAGCGTGCGCCACAGCTTTTTGGGTTTGGGTTATTTATTACGT
>CASBRC010000480.1 GCA_949128015.1 Synechococcales cyanobacterium PMM_0003 | reverse complement strand
TGCAAAGGGGGAAAACCAGAAATCTTGTTCCCTCCCCTTTGCATGGGGAGGGTTAGGGTGGGGTAAATTCTTATCTCCTAACACCAATTCTTGGATGGATCTTATCCCTTCGGCACTGGAAGAAGCAGAGATGAAAGATTTGAAGCTAGAAATGTAGCACCAACTCCACAAATTACTAAACCAGCCGATCGCAGATTGGGAGATACTTGACCAAAACTACCCTTAAGAACTTTCTGCCCAATCAAAAATGCTGCACTTGAAACCACTAACTGAATCACCGTGAATCCAGCCAAATAAGCGACCAAAGCTGTAGTTTGTGCGCCAAAAATTGCTTCACCGTAGGCGTAACCGTGAAACAAACCTGCTAATGCTGACATGGCAATGATTGCCAATAGGTTAGGGCTGTTTTTGATTGCCAACAAAATACCAAACAGCAAAATGGAAGCAGAAACAATTAATTCTACTACTGGCAAAGTTACACCTAACAAATGCATACCAGTCCCAATCATTGCCGATAAAACAAAGGATAGGGGAATGAAGATTCCTTGGGGCTTAAGGGCGGCTATTAAACCAACGGAAACAATAAATGCAAGGTGATCAATCCCAATTACGGGGTGAGCCAATCCCGACAAAAAGCCTTCAAAAAAGTTGCTAGGCACATTACCGCCCATCGGGTGATGTGCTGAAGCGGGACTAGCAAATACTAAAAAGCTAAAACCAATTGCGATCGCTAAGGCTTTAGCCTGAATTGAAGCGAAAATTTTAGATAGATTCATAGATCTGTAACTCGCAGATATAAAGTTGAATTAGTTATAGCGGGCATCCTGACTTCAAGCTGTTTTGGATTGGTTAGCTTTTACAGTTGCGGTACAGCGTTGGACTTTCACCAAACTTTCCCCATTTGAGACTAGGCAAAATCGATTATTTTAGCTTAATCTCACTTTTAACGGCTGTTCCCCGTTAAAACTAGAACAGCTTTTGACTCTACAATAATTTGTCTACCCGTATCAAACAATACGCATTATTCTTAATAGCGATCGCAAACAAAATAACTTATACGATTCGGCGGGCTTTGCCCGCCGAATCGTATAAGTTATTTTGTTTCTTTAGGCTCGGCCTGTAGACCTAGGTGCTTGAGCGAGATATTTTTGTAACTGCTCCATTGCTAGCATCAACTGTGGCGTAGGATCGATCGCAACTAAACCCTCTTGCATCTTTTGCCAAATCTCAAAATGTAAATGAGGACCAGTTGACATGCCAGTGCTACCGACTAAACCGATCACATTGCCCTGTTTGACCTCTTGACCAGATTTAACCAAAACCTCAGACAAATGTGCATAACGAGTTTCATGGGTATCACCGTGAGAAATCACCACAATTAAGCCATAGCCACCGAGCCAACCCGCGATCTCCACGCGACCACTAAAGGCGGCGACGACAGGCGTGCCTTCTGGAGCAGCTAAATCCGTGCCTTGGTGAAAACGCACTTGACCAGTAATAGGATGCACACGACTACCAAACAGCGAACTCATTACTGATGGCGCGATCAACGGGAATAACATTTGCTTATCGCCATTGCTAGGCAGACTCATCGCCGCAATTTCTGCTGATGTAAGGCTACGCACTTGTACGGCAGTTTCACCTGAGGCAGCCGCGTACAAAACATTGCCATTTTGATAATAGTTTTGCGATCTATTTTGTTTTGCGATCGCAACTTTAGGATTGCAAAGATTAGCATTGCGCTCTAGAAGACTACTAGCCTTGAATTTGCAACCAGTTGAGCGATTTTCAAGGACAATTTCGACAGGTTTTAATTTTAGTCCTGATGCTTTAGGTGATGGAGTAGATGCAGCCTCAAAGTTAACTTGAACAGATTCGCGATTATTTCCTGCATTACTTACAGGCTGATTGGCAGGTTTATTGGTAGGATTATTGGCTGGAGCCGCGTTAAAAGTACTTTCGGTCTTGATCTCGACAGTCGGAGCCGCAGGTGCGATCGCAGGTTGCGCTTGAGGTGCTGGCGCAGAAGGCTGTGATACGGAGATATCTGGTGAAATGGCAGATTTACTAGCCGCATATGCCGAGCTAACTAAAAAGTAGTTATTTGTGAAGAGGCAAAGCAGTGTTGCTAGGGTAATGGTGGGGATTGTGGATTTTCGCATATTTTAAGTCTACTGATAGCCGACAGAAAAATTTTGAGGCTGATAGATCGCGTCTTGGGAACTGCCCTCCCATCTTACTACCAGTTCGCCTGTTGGTCTAATGTCGATTATTTGCCCTTGAAGTTCCCGCCCATCAATTGTTTTACGCACATTTTTATCACTGAGCATCTCCAAATATTCCGCCAAAATGCCCAGTATACCTTCGCGATCGCAGCGAGTTTGTCCCAAATCTATACCCGAAAGGACTACCTCAATTAATTCATCCATACTGGACAAGGAAGTAGGTAATTCACCTAATGCGATCGCACTTTCAGGCACTTTATTTGTCCAATTAATACCGATCCCCACCACTGCATAACGGATTTGCCCCGACTCAATCCGTGTCTCAGTAAGAATGCCACCCAATTTGCGGCGATCGATTAATAAATCATTGACCCACTTTAGCTTTACATTTGCCCCAGTTTCGTTCAGTGCTTTCGCAATTCCCCAAGCTGTACATAATGTAATTTGATGAGCGTCCACCGCCACCAAATTTGGCTGCAAAATCACAGACATAAATAACCCGCCCAAAGCTGACTGCCAAACATTGCCACGTTGCCCTTTGCCATTGCTTTGGCGTTTGGCAATAATTGCTGTTCCGCAGGGAGTTAGATTTAGGTTTAGGTTTTGGGATTCAATGCAATCGATTAATCGCCAAGCTTCATTATTCGTGGAGTCGATTTCTTCGTAACGGATAATCTGATAGTTCAAAAGAACTCCTAATGATCTCAAATTAAATAACTTATGCATTCCAAAACCCAAATATGATTCGGCGGGCTTCGCCCGCCGAATCATATTTGGGTTTTATTTAATTTGCGCTCCTAACTAGGAAGCTTTAGTCTCAAAGTATAAGAGATCGACAAACACTGCACCAGCAAGTAACAGCAGTTTTTCATCAGCCGTTAATTTTAGATCGGTAAAGCGAACTCTAAAGTTATCAGCATCAGTGAATAATTCTTTAGAAAAACCTGTCCATTTCTTTTCAATCACGGATACTTCCCTTTCTCCTTTTTTGATTGGGAATGTCCAAATTTTCCAAATCGGTGAGGTCATAGTCATCACTACTCGACCTCTAGTATCGAGAAATTCAAATTTCTTATTAAGCCATGCAAATTTTTGTTGCAAACTTCCCACAGCGCGATCGCCTGCCCCAAAGACATCAAGGTGTTGAAAAAACCAACGAAACGGGTGATGGGCGCGAAAAACCTGTTGATTTGCCATATCCGTGCCGACAATATTAAAAACTCGCCAATGCCCTAAAAACTGCCGCATGATCGCATCCGCAAAACCCAGCTTTGGTTCAGCGCAATAACCAAACTGCTGACCATCATCAGTTTGGATTTGATAGCGATTACGAGTTTCAAAGCCAAATATTTCGGCAATTTCAAATTTTTGCTTGACATAGATCGCACTGGCTTGAGAAAGAGTTTGCAAGAAGATGCTCATAATTGTTTGCTCAAAAATCGCCTTCTAGCTTACAGCAATCCTAGCCGTGCTTTAGTCGCGATCATCGCAAAATAAGCCAACAAATCACCAAAAAAGAGAGGCGGCGCTCTGCTCTGACTCGCTCTTTTTGCGGTTTGCAACAAGCTAAATACTCTGCTATTCCGCGTCTAGCTTTTTGATATATGTACCTAATTCGTTAAAAGTACCCGCATAGGTAATTGTGGGGGTGGTGTAACCTTTGAGATCCACAGAATATTGCTTGAGTGGTAGTAAGACAGCCGCATAGGGAGTGTGGCTATATGTTGCAGAACCGATCGCCACATCTAAGCCCAACTGTTTAGTCGATGACTCCAATCGAAAGGCGGCATTAACCGTATCGCCAAGGGCTGTATAGTCAGGATGATCACTTGTGCCCATCTGTCCAACCATCGCATATCCAGTATTTACACCAGCACCGACCCGTAATTGAAATGGAAATTCAAACTGTTGATTGAGTTCATTGCTCATCTCGTAAAGCTCATGCAGAGCGCGATAGACTTTGAGCATATCTTGAGTAGCGACAGTATCAGAGCTTTTGCTCGTTTCATGAATCCAGACTGTCATCACGGCATCGCCAATGTACTTATCTACCCAACTGCCATGACGATCGATGATCTCTCCAGCGCGACGAAACCATGTACCGATCGCCTCTGAGAGAATATGTTCATCCATCTGTTGCGTCAGTTTTGTGAAATCACGAATATCAACCACCAAAACCGTAATTAATTGCCGCTTATGCAGCATGGCAGTCGCGGCTGCATCGGTAGTTTCTTCGTTTTGAGTTGCGTTAGTATCAGGTGAGGTGATCGTTTCAGGACAATAAAACTCTAAATTTGTTTCGCCAAGGATAATGCGATCGCCATTTTTCAAACTTATAGGAATAGTCACCCGTTTACCATTCACGAATGACCCATTCCGACTGCCAAGATCGATCAGAAAATAACTGCTTTCTCCAACAATTTGGAACATAGCATGGTTGCGCGATGCACATTTATCAGACAGAGGAATATCATTTTCCGAGCCGCGCCCTAATGTCCAAGAATATGCATTCACAAGAGGAATCTGGATCGCACCATCAGATTTGTGAAGTACGATATGTGTTTTCTCATCCCAAATTGTGACAGGCTGACTCACAAGATTATTAATCCCCAAATATAAATTTACGAGTAGATTTGAAAATATTTTGCGTCTCTTTGAGTCTTTGCTTTTGCTAATATACCGTTTTTTGATAGCTGCGAGTATAGCCAAAAACTAGAGCATTGATTCTGTGGGATGATGCAAAATGCACGGTAATAACATAACTTAAGTACACAGACAAAATAAAATATAAAACCCAAAAAGCTGTAGCGTATGCACAGCATACGCTACAGCTTTTTGGGTTTTACGTCTATCTCCATCTTTTAGCTTCGGTCAGGCTTAATCTCGATGCAAACTACTGTTTCCCAAAAACAATCAAATAACAAACTCTCAAGTCTTTGGAAAAAGCCTTGGTTAGTTGTAGTTTTACTCGTTGTTTTACTAGGAGGTGGATTCGTAGCCTTCCGAGTCTTGACTGGAATCAATCAAAGCTCAACAACGATTAATGATAAAACTGAATTGGTCGAGTCCAAGTCTTTGTCGATCAAAATTAAATCAAGCGGCTCAGTTGTACCAATTGAAACCGTTAACCTCAGCCCGAAGCAAGCAGGGAAACTAATTGAGTTATTAGTTGAGCAAGGTGCGCGAGTTAATCGTGGGCAAGTGATTGCGCGGATGGACAGTGCCAATCTGATCCCCCAACTTAATCAGGCGCAGGCTAGTGCCGTCGCCAGTGAAGCGAATCTTGCCAAGCTACGCAATGGTAGCCGTCCTGAAGATATTGCAGCAGCTCAGGCTAGAGTTGACTCATCGCGTGGTCGCGTCCAATCAGCGCGATCGCGTTTAGCATTAACAAATATGAAGATGTCACGCTTTCGAGGTTTACAAACTGAAGGCGCAATCTCTAGCGATCGCTTTGATGAAGTGATGACCGACGATCGCAGCGCTCAAGCTGATTTAGTAACAGCCCAAGCTAATTTGGTCGAGGCAACGCAGATATTAGAAGAGTCACGCAATGGTAGCCGTGTTGAGGATATCGCCCAAGCCGAAGCGCAACTCGCCCAAGCGATCGCAGGGATCAGGGTGATCGAAGTCCAGATCGAAGATACAGTTATTCGCGCTCCCTTTACGGGGATCATTACCCAAAAATATGCTAATGCAGGCGCTTTTGTCACCCCAACTACTACTGCCTCAGCATCAAATTCATCATCATCGACATCGATTGTGGCGATCGCAAATGGTCTAGAGATTATTGCTAAAGTCCCTGAAGTTGATATTTCTCAAATTAAGGTTGGTCAAGAGGTCGAAATTGTTGCTGATGCTTTCCCCACTGAAGTTTTTAAGGGCAAAGTCCGCTTGATTGCTCCTGAAGCGATCATTGAGCAAAATGTAACGTCATTTCAAGTGCGGGTAACTTTAGAGACTGGAAAAGACAAGCTGCAATCAGGCATGAATACAGATTTGCGCTTTATTGGTCAAAGAATTGATAGTGCGCTGGTTGTACCAACGGTAGCGATCGTTACGCAAGAAGGTAAAACAGGTTTACTGATTGCTGATGAAAAGGGTAAACCCCAATTTCGCCCTGTAACGATTGGTTCAACTGTGGACAATCAGACTCAAATTTTGAATGGGGCAAAAGTAGGCGATCGCGTGTTTGTCAAACTGCCAGACGCAAAAATAAGCCCATAAAAAAATGAGTCGCGCAGCGACTCATTTTTTTATTTTTGAAAGAGAGTCGCTCTGCGACTCTCTTTTTTAGGCGGCAACGGCTTGTTTGAGGGGTTGCCAAGTGACTTCGCGAGCGCTACCAGTTTCAATCACGATTTTTACACGAGGATCGCGATCAGAAATTTGGCTGAGAGTTTCTAGCTCTTCCTTGGACAAATATTTCCCTTCGATCATCCATACCACTAAACCTTTAGCTTTTGCGGGCAAAGCATTTAGACGAAATTGGATGGCGGGAGGAATGAAATATGTGCGAATTTCAGTTTTGCCAAGGTGAGCGGGACGCACACCATGAACATCCGTGAGATAACTATTCACGTCACCTAAACCGCGAGCTGAAATAAAGAGAATGTCATAACCCGCATTCTTAAGGCGAAGTTGATAACGACCTTCACAACCACCTTCAGGGGGAACGCGCATTGCTAAAGTACCTGCTTTCTCAAGGTCTTTGACAATTTTATCGGTTGCAATCAATGGCATGGTGACATCCTATGCTAAACGCTAAATATAGAGCTAATAGTATTTTATACCTAGAAAGCAAAAGAAGTTAAAAGATACAAAGCAAAGTGCTGAAAATCATGATCCAAAACCCGAAAAATAAAGGCAGCGCTGAGCGCTGCCTTTATTTTTCGGGTTTTAATACAGTGCAAAGTATTGGGCTAATCAACAACTTGGACATCAATATCAATCGTGCCTGGCGGGGTAAGCCGTACAAATTTCTTTTGCTGTTCTTGCAAAGGTTCGCCACAGTTAGGGCATTGAAATTGGCTTGACCTTGAGGCGTTAAAGGTTGTATCGCACATAGGACAATCGGCGGTGACAATGCTGCGCTTAATCCACCATTGCAAACCAAAAAAACCAATTATAGGGGCAACTGTAATTAGACCAATCAAGATAAAAAAGGAGTTGACGAGCCAGCCTAGACCGATGGTGCTAAATGTCCAAACAATAAGTAAAGTCGTCAGCCAAAAACGCACACCTGACCAGCGATCGCCACCGCCGCCACCATTGGGGAAATTATTGCCAAATGTGTAGTATTTCATGAGTTCGAGTCCCTGCGTTTACCCTGTATTTGCATATTGCGATCGTAACACTCTTGTCTAATCTTGCCCTTCTGCCATTGGGTGTGGTTAACCACAAAATATAGTTGTTTTTTGAAGATTGATTTTGAACTGAAGGCGAAGGAAACGATTATCCGTACTTTCTACCAGTCAATTAATCAAACTTTGAG
>CASBRC010000479.1 GCA_949128015.1 Synechococcales cyanobacterium PMM_0003 | reverse complement strand
TTCTAATGCTGATTTGAGATTGTCGGGCGAATGCGGACGTTCCATAAACTGCAAAATCGCCAACATATGCATCGGTACTTGCGATCTGCGATCGCTTTGTTCGACATCGTAGATTTTAATCTCATATTCCTTAGTCAGCCATGCCAAAGACTCCGCCACAAAGCGCCCCTGATTATGCTGACGCACCAAAATTGCCATACTCAATTTGGGATCTTGATCGTGCAATTGCTTAATGCGTTGACCGATCAGATCGATCTCCTGCTCAATGTCATTTGGCGTATAGATTTCCACACCTTGTCCAATTGGTTCAGGATTAGCATTTGCTTGCGGATCATCGACTTCCACAGGACGAATTTTTTGCATACGGAAAGGCTTCTCAATCTTCCCGTATTCCGAATGATTGACCCAATGCAACATATAGTTTGCGGCTCGCATCACGTTTCTGGTGCTGCGTCCTGCTTGGTCAAGAGTTGAGAGTTGCGCGAAAATATTGCAGCGATCGCAAAATTCATTAAAAAAGCGCGGATCGGCTGGCGTAAATGTGGAGTTAATCGCTTGGTTAGGATCACCAACCCGCATCAGGTTTTTAAGCTCCTCTTCTCTGGAGAGAGGGGGCTGGGGGGTGAGGGCAAGTATCTCTAACAACTCAGTCTGCAAAGGCGAAGAATCCTGTGCTTCATCTTCAAACACGGCAAAGATCCGCTCTTGCCAATATTTGCGGACTCCATCATTCTTTAATACCCGCAACGCGCCCAAAATCATATCGTCATAATCGATCGCATTTTCCTGTCGCAACAGCCGTTCATAGGTTTCATAAAGTCCTGCGGCGATCGCCAAAATGTCGCCACCATCAGGCGCTTCCGCTTCGCGTAGTTCTGTCGCACTCAAGCCCGAACTTTTTGCGGTTGCGATCGCCTCTTTTGCTAGACTTGGCAATACATCAGTTCTGAGTACGGTTTGTCGCCGCAACCGTTCTGTATCTTCTCCATCAAAGTTTTTTCCTTCTAATAATAGGTCATACAATTTAGGATTTTCTTTAACCCAGATATTTGTCGCATTGCGGATTAACTTCTGTTTGAGAGATTCCGAAATAATCTTGGTTTCTCCTGAGCCAAATCCTGATAGTTCGCGATGGGTACTAGCAATGTTATAAGCCAAGCTATGCAAAGTACTGACTGTAAAAGAACTCTGGGGTAAGCGGAGGTTTTTGAGATGTTCAGACACTTTTTTGCGAATGTTGCTGACTGCCGATCGCGTAAAGGTGACAATGACTAATTGCTTTTGGCGATGGAGATTAAAATTTGCGATCGCAATCGCCGCCGCCACTGCCATGCCTGTTGATTTCCCTGCACCTGGGACTGCGGATACTGCTAGCTCACCGCCCGACCAGTCTGCCATCGTTTGCTGTCCCTTGCGGAGAGTTTTGCGTAATTGAGCGAGAGATTCTGGCGTGACCATAGCAATTTGGGCAAATGTATATCACGCATTTTATCTCAAACTCAAATAAATAGAGAGCTTTGCTTCGCAAAGCTCTCTATTTAACGGCTAGAGGTTATAGCTAAATCTCAAATATATTTTGTCCTTTCCTTTTTAGGACTACCCTCCTCATTGATTGGTACTCTATTTCCCCGTATGCCCCTGATGCGATCGCAGTTATGCAAATTTTGGAGATGATGGTTGGTGCGATCGCAGTTTTGTTGATGTGAACTGCGTTCGCCTACAACAAAACTGCGAAAGTAATCATTGAGGAGATATTGAAAGTGTATTTCTTCGGGACTCCAACCATAGGTGAGGAAAGCGAGGCTTTTTCTAGCTTTGACGATTAATTTCTTGTTGTATCCATTCATCTACGGGTTGCCCATCTTTGCGAGTGAGTTCTATCTCTACAATTACGGAAGAAACTGCACTAACAGGAGCCATTTTTTGATGGAAGCGAATTAGATAATCTTTAGGGTTATGATTACGCTCTTTGAGCCAGTCTTGGACTTTGATTTCCGCAAATAGGGATTGACCTTGCTCAAACATCTTTGCAACTTGCATTCTGATTGTAAAAGGATTTACTTGGGGCATAATTTTTTCCTTGTCAATGAGTTGGTGGCGCTGAGCGCCACCAACTCATTGGCGCTATTTTTTTAATACAAGATAATATAACGCGCCGTCGCCTTTGATCAGTCCAGCCCTTTGCTTAGCCCGATCGCCTGTTCCCATAAAAATATCGACACGACCCGCACCACGAATCGCTCCACCTGTATCTTGATCGAGGACAAAGCGTTGAACTTGGCGAAGTTCAAGCTTACCTGTAGTGGGATTTTCAAAGGGAACTTCGGTGCTGATTAGGGCAATACCACCAGAGGGGAAGATTTTTTTGTCAGTGGCGATCGATCGCTCAGCGATTACTGGCTGACTGAGGCTACCTGTCGCGGGTTTGCCATTGGTTTCGCGGAAGAATACAAAGCTGGGATTGCGATTTAGATACATGACTAAATCTTGAGGATTTTTTTGGAAATATTCGAGCAGGGTTTGGAGTGTGACATCTTCAAGACGCATTTTGCCGTCTCGCACTAGCTCGGCTCCGACCGATCGATAAGGCTGATCGGTTTTGCCTGCATAACCAACCGTCAACAAATTGCCATCGGGCAATTCAAATCTTGCTGAACCTTGAACATGAACTAAAAAAGCTTGAAAGCGATCGCGTAACCATGCAACCTCTAATCCTGCCATCCGCTTGCTACCTTCGAGCATAGCGCGGGTAGGATGGGGCGCTTGCCAACGATCAAAGTCAGGCGGTAAGCGATAGAGCGGATATTGAAATTCTTTGGTTTTAGTCCGACTCGCCTTATATACGGCTTCGTAATAGCCCGTAAACTGTACAGCTCCATTACCATCACGTCCCACAGACTGATATAGATCAAATTCGCGATTCACGGCTTGTTGGAGATCTTTGGCAGTACGAGACACTTGGACAAGGCGACGAAACCGCACCAAACTGCGTTCCATCAGATCTTGACTAATTCCTGCGACAGGGTAACGCTTAGCGGCGGATGGGGTGCGGATATATTGAATGCTATTGTCGATCGCCTGTAGGAGATTATTGCGATCGCTATCTAAGAGATCATCGGTGAGATCGAGGGTGAGGGGATTAATCGCACGCGGCGCGAGCGGCACTACGGCTTGAGCGAGCTTTAGCTCCGCAGCCTCGGCTGGTAACTGAAAATTAGTCTGCATGTAGCAGGGTGGCACGGCACAAATCAACCCGATACAGGTTGCAAATAATACATCCCCACCACGATATAACAGCGATGACCAAGAGGCTTGTTTTACCGATTTTTGTCGAGGAGCATGAATGCGATTGCTATTAGATCCTATCACCCTTAAAAACTCCTGATTAACCTGATAAATATTTCTAATTTGTAGCAGCAATTGGTTTCCTTTATGGTAGCCAATCAAGAGATTGGACAATTTTCGTTAACTCATTGGGAGTCATATAAGATTTATTACTACAGAACATCGATTTCCCTTCCCTAAAAGCCCTTCCCTCAATAGTAGTAACTTGATAAAAAGGAGATTTGCCTGCGGGAAAAGTCCACACATTCGCTTGGGCTAACTTACTCATAGATTCAGAGATCGGTTGACTGCGATCTCCACTAGAATTACCAATATTCAGATCAACTTCGCCTAAGATTCGACTGTTAATCTTACGGGAATATTTGCCGTCTGGACCGCCGAGACCGCCACCGATCGCATTAACTTCAAAGCAATTATTATTGGGATTGCGATAAATAATTGTATAGCTAGGACCAAATCGACATACTCCGTCAGCATTTTTTTGAGCATTGGCAGGGCAGGGCGTGATCCGCACATCAGATACTCGAAAGCCATCTGGCACATAACTAGGAACCGCAATCTTTATACCTAAGGAATGTAGAGCTTCTTGCTGTTGTGGGGTCAATCTGCCAGCATTGACTTGGTTATGAGATTGAGAATTTGCTGATGAAATGAATAGCGGAGCAGATGCAAAAGCGCAAGACAGTAAAGTTAACTGAAGTGATTTCCATCCTCGATAAAGTTTATTTTTCATTTTCGTTTTCAAACTGCTTGATGGGCAAGGTATTGCCATACTTGACGTTAATACTAGCTTTTTGTTCATACAAACGATTGAGCCAATTTGGATCGATGTTGAAGTGATAGCATATTTTTAGGACTTGATTGAGCATAGCATGACGATATATTCCTCTCTGATGAAACCGCCTTGCTGAGGTAATTACCTTACCTTGAGCTAGCAACGGTTTCGAGAACTGGCGAAGGCGATCGCTTAACACTGTATCTTCAAAAATATCC
>CASBRC010000478.1 GCA_949128015.1 Synechococcales cyanobacterium PMM_0003 | reverse complement strand
TTCCTGACAACTCGTTTCTGCTGTTTTTTGACGCGCGACCAAAAGATTGCTCGTTCGATCGCTAAAGTAACAACTAAAAATGAACAAATCATGAGAGGAATAATCGTGATTCCACCTGCGACTAGAGTATCAAACAATTTGGACATATACGTTAAAACAAATAAAAGTTGATTGAATAAGAAATGACTGCCTAAAATCAATTGATAAAATATTTAAGCTTTGGCTGTAGCGATCGCTTGTAACTTAGTGCAAGCTTTTGCGATCGCATCAATACTTCCAGGATTAACCAATCCGTAATAGTCAAAAGTGTAAACGCGATCGCTAATAACCGCATCAAGTTTGCTCCAAAAGGGAGCTTCTTTGAGCTTATTGATCGTACCATCACCAAAATCAACTAAAATCAGCACCTTAGGATTAGCTTCTAAAACCTTCTCAGCAGAAAGAGTAATATAACCACGCTGGGGGCTTTGACCTTGCAGATCGGCGGCGGCGTTATTAATTTGGAACTGGGTGAGCAAATCTCCAGCCCAACTATTTTTATTAGGAGCGAGGATAGGTTGAGAACTAACTAAAACTAGGGTTGACTCTGGTTTAGCAGATTTTGCAGAAATTAAAGACTGATAGGACTGAATTAGAGGTGCGGGATCGGCTTGAATTTCAGTTGCGATCGCAAGGGTCAAATCTTCTAATGATTTCCAACTGGTAATGCTGGAAGTCATTGTTTTGATACCTAGTCCTTTTAGCTTTTCGAGAACTTGATCGTGAAAGCCAGTTGCACCAATTACCAAATCAGGTTTGAGGGCGATGATTTTTTCTAGGTTTGGTGGTGTTCGCCCTTCGCTCACTTGGGTAATTTTCGAGATTTCTGCATTTTCTCTCAATAAGCGACTTCCAGGGATGCCAACTAATTTAGTTTTATCTAATCGATAAACAATATCTGCCGAAAGGGAAGTCAGCGCCACCACTTTAGAAATGGCGGTTTTAGTATCGCTTTTAACATCAGTTTTAACGTCGGCTTTAGCAGTCGATGTCGTATTTACAGGAGCGGGTAATTGTGAGGAGAGATTAGGAGTGCAGGAGATAGTAAAAATGGCAACTATGAGAATGATTGCCCATGTTTTTAGCGATCGCATAAATTGAAATACTTGATAAATCATCACTATTCACTATAACGTTTCATAAATACAACTAAAAAGAGAGCGCTTTGCGCTCTCTTTTTGGTTAAGCAGCAGGTTGCAATAAACTCAATAAATGTCCTTCAGGACTACGAACTGCGGCAACTTTGCCAAAGAAAGGCTCGCGGATACGTCCTTCTAGTTTGCCGCCGAGGGCTTCTAGTTTTGCGATCGCTACATGAACATCATCCACATGAAAGCTGAGAATCGGCGATCCTCCAGTCGTTGGGTCTTCTTCGACCCCATGGATAATGATTTTCGTTCCATTAGCATCCAGTTCTGCCATGTTTGGACTGAGCTTAGTAATCTCTAAATCCAATCCTTCGTTATAGAATTTGGCAGCAGCAGAAACATCTTTTACCATGAGCATGATATGTCGAAATTGTACGGTCATTGTGGTTTCTCCTAATAGAATTTGATGGTTTTACATGCGGCGCGAAGTGCCGTAGGTAATTTAGAATAGAAAAGTCAATCCAGCTCTCAAACTAATTCCTGGTTGAGCAAATCTCGCGAGATCTGTCGGTGCAGGAGCAGTGATGAGAGGACGGACATCGGAATAGAGAAAGTACTGGCTATTAAGTAGATTAAATACACCGAGATTAAGAGTTAATCTGGGGGTGATTTTATAAAAACCAGTTAAGTCCAGCACCGTATACCCTTGTGGGGTATAGCCATTAGCAGGGCGATCGCTCGCAAGTCGAGGCTGCCCCGCAAAAGTGGCAATCAAATCGGCTCCCCAAAGATTTTCGGGAGCGCGATAGCGTAGCCCAGTCACTAACTTAATCGGATCGACAGTTTCCAGAGGCTGATTGGTCGTCAAGTTGTCACCAACGGTTAAGCCCAAAGCCGCGATCAGACTAAATCCGTTGTTTTCTGGACTAAATCGATATTCGCTACCAAGTTCAATGCCATAGGTACTCGCACGCGCCACATTTTGAGTTTGGAATAGATTCACATTAGGAATACCATTGATAGTCACAATTCCTGCTGCGGCATTGGATTGAATGAAGTTGTTATAACTATTGTAAAAGCCTGTGAGATTGAAGTTGAACTGTGGATAATTCGCTCTAATTCCTAGCTCAAAGGTGTCACTGGTTTCTGGTCTGAGATTGGGATTAGAGAGGGTTTTATAGCGAAAAAATGGGCTGGTGAGATTAGTAAAACCAGAATTAATTTCGCTATATAAGGGTGTGCGGAATCCTTTCGCATATCGTCCTACTAATGTCCATTCTGGCGCAGTCTGCCAGACAAAACCGAGACTAGGTGAGATCGCGGAGTCATTAAAGTCAGCAGCCGTAACATCGGGAGAATTACGCAGATAGAGTTCATCGAGCTTGGTACTCAGTTGGTAGGAGTCAAATCTCAATCCTGCGATTACGGTGAAAGCATCACTAAAGTTAATTTCATTTTGAGCATAGATGCCTAAACGAAAAGTGTTGGAATCAGGAAAATCCTTCACAGGAAAGTTGTCAGCACCAACCACGTTAGTTGTGAGAATATTCGCTCCAGACGCATTAAAGCGATTTTCGACTCCATTTCTTACTCGTTCGTTACGGGTATTGGAAATATCAAGCCCATAGGTAAGCGTATTGGGAATTTGATCGATTTTAAAGCGGCTTTGTAATTGTACTTCTCCGCCAAAGATCTGATCGAGAAAGCGATTAGAAAGATTACGAAAACGACGACGATCCGTACCTGCTCCAGTCCTGACAAAATCTTGGGTTCTAGTCTCGTTAACTTCAGCATTTTGATAGTACAACTGCGCTTTAGCGGCGCTCAAAAAGCCTGTACTATCGGGATCATTGAAGTCATAGGAGATACTAAAGCGATCGCGGGAAACGTTATTTTCTAAAGTCTCATTTTGTCCGCGAAATCCTGTAGGGCTTTGCAATCCCGCCGCCGTAATCGGCGCAACCGTAAAGTTATCGCGATTACGGAATATCTCAGCCGTAAAGCCAATTTTGCTAGTTTCATCAATGCGATAAACCAGTTTGCCAATCCAGTTATTGCGACCATTACTACGACTATCGACAAATTCATTACCCGTTGGCAGTCTTGCCT
>CASBRC010000477.1 GCA_949128015.1 Synechococcales cyanobacterium PMM_0003 | reverse complement strand
GACTTGCCAGACCCGTTTGCCCCAATTAAGACATTGAGTCCTTTTAATTCAAGATCACATTCACGAATTGATTTGAAACCCTTTAGTACAATTCGAGATAACTGGTTTGGGTTCATAGCTTTGACTTAGGGATACCAAAACATACCTTTGATCCCTTCGGGATCGGCGTTGAAACCTAGTTGACTGTAAAACTCGACCACGTGGGCATCGGCAAACAGGCTGATATTGCTAATGTCTGATTTTCGTAATTCGCGGATCATTTCTTCCATCATCGCTTTACCTAAGCCCTTGCCTTGAAAATCGGGGTGAATTACTACATCCCATAATGTGGCATTAAAGGCATAGTCAGAGGTAGCCCGCGCAAAACCAATTAAACGCTTAAATCCGCCACGATGCTCCCACATTGAAAGCACGACAAAACTATGCTGCAAAGCAATACGAACTTTACGGATTGGTCGCCGCGCCCAACCTACAGAGTCACATAATTCTTCTAGTTCGTAGAGATCAAGATCTTTTTCGGTGCTAAAGAAAATCTGTCCGCTTTGGTTGGGCACTTGGCGAAGTTTTGTTTTTTTTGTAGGTTCGAGGGTGTCAGAACCAAATAAGCTTTTCCAGAACCCCATTTGCCCCATTTGCGTTTATATATTGGCGATCGCTATGTTTATTACAAGTTTGTTACATATATTCTAGACGTTTTTTCATTGTATCTGCTTTTGTTAAGACCATGCGATCGCAAATACTAAAATGCTGTTATTTAAATGCTGGTTGCTTTTATCCAGTCTTGTCTCTATGTTGGTAGAATTATGCCATCATTGCTGCCTTAAAATGAGCCACTAAATAATTAGCTTTGATTTTTTTACTTCTGAAACAAGCAATGTTGAATTCGATCACGCTATTTCAAAGTTATGGGTTGCCTATATTGGTAATTGTACCTAACAGAATATGTGAGGCGACATTTTGGGCAATGAAATGTAATATCAATTCGACAAAGTGTGACTACACTTTGTCGAATTGGTATTACTATGAGCAATCGGGAGGTTGGCAATGACTTTTGGTCTAAAAACCTCAACGGTTGAATTACTGAAACGATTTAACATGAGCTTTCCGCAGTTTTATGAGCAGTTTGTGAGTAGTGATATTCAACTGCAAAATCTGCGCTTGGCTTATCAGCTTTATCAAACTAAGGAAGCGGTAATTGAACTAAGGTCTGAAAGCAGCAAGAGCGTGTTGTATTTTGCCTATCGCAATCAGTCTTTTTTGCTAAGTGATATTTTTGGTGTTTTGGCAGCTTATGGGCTGAAGATTCATAGTCTTAGCTTATATGGTCAAATTCATACGCCAATGTTGGTATTTATCAAACTGGTGATTTCGCGAGGTGGCAAGGCTTTACCACAGAAGACGGCTGAAAACGTGCGGAAAGCAATTAAGGAGACTCTCTTGGGGCGCTTTGAGGTGGAGGAGATGCTGGCGCTGGAGTTCAACCTCGATAGTAGACTTAAAAAGGTAGAAACAAATTTTTATGTCGATCGCGTATTTCATTTACCAGCATTATTAGTAGAAGCAGATAACCAACCAGGGCTGTTTTATAAAGTGATGAATGCGATTTGGCAAGAGGATTTGTTGGTGGTGAATGCCAATTTATTAGTTTGGCGTGGACGCACAAGGTTGATTTTGTATTTATTGGGACCAAACGAAAACTTGATTCCTGAGTATTTAGGGACAAAAATCGCGGAAAGTCTCAAACAACGTTTGTCTGATTAACTTCATCAAGGGTGGCGCAAAGCGCCACCTTTGATGGTTAAGCTTTTAGTTCTGCGATCGCATTATAAAGAGGTTGCCAATCGTCATCGACGGTAATCCGTTCCCAAAGTTCTTCGATTTTAGGGCGCAAGAATATGATGCTGGGGTTAGCTTGTTTGAGTTGCTGGGCAATGTTTTCCATTTCTGCGATCGGTTGACGGATGAGAAGTTGATGATAAACTTCGCGCCATTTTTTTAATAGAGGTAATTGCTCCTCTGTAAGTTCCCAATCATGATCGGCAAAAATATTACTCGCATCTTCGCGCCAATTAGTTTGGAACGATTGTCGGAGTTTGGCAAAGAATTGGTTATAGCCGATCGCTTGGACAAATGAAAGCAATTCTAGAGTTGCACCAATTAAATCCTCAGTTTCAGGTTCTGAGAGGCTAGCAAATCCCAACCTCTTCAGCATCATTTCGCAATAGGCATTGCGATAGAAATCTTTAAACTTGAGTAATGAAGCTTGCATATCATCCTTGTCCATCACCATGCTAAGTGGATCTTGCAACTTTTCGAGATTCCAATAGCAAGCGGCAGGTTGATTGGCATAGCTATAGCGTCCTGCATGATCGAAGTAGGCTGCCGTAAAACGCGGATCGTAAGTAGGAATAAAGGCAAAGGGTCCATAGTCGAAACTTTCACCAGTAATCGACATATTGTCAGTATTGAGAACCGCATGACAAAATCCTGCTGCCATCCATTGAGCGCAGAGAGTGGCGACTCGTTCCACTAGCTCTAAATAGAAGATACTATCTTGATTCTCTTTTCCCCAAAATTGGGGATAGTAAATCTGGAGAACATGATCGAGTAACTTACGAGTGAGGTCGGTGCGTCCAATCCAGCGTAGGCGCTCGAATGTGCCAAAACGAATATGCGATCGCGAAAAGCGCACCATTACTGCTGATCGCGTTGGCGATGGCTCATCACCACGCCATAGATCTTCGCCTGTTTCCACAAGACTCAGGCATCGGGATGTTTTTACGCCCATACGATGCAGTGCCTCAGAAGCGATGATTTCACGGACTCCGCCTTTTAGCGTCAGTCTGCCATCGGCAGTACGAGAATAGGGGGTTCGCCCCGATCCTTTAGTTCCAAAGTCGTAAAGTTCATTATCAATTCCGCGTACTTGACCATAGATAAAGCCACGTCCATCGCCGATTTGGGGGTTATATTCACCAAATTGATAGCCGTGATAGCGCAGGGCTAGGAATGGGCGCACGGCTTGAAAATGTCCGAAGGCTTCGATAAAGTCATCGTCACTAACCTGTGAGGGTTCGAGTCCGAGAGTAGGCAAAATATCGTCATTGCGCCAACATAATTTATGAAGCGGATATTCGGCGGCGGTAACGATGTCGTAATAGTCAGTTTGTGACTCGATCGCAGGTTCGTAGTTAAGATTCAGGAAAGGGTTGGTGGGGTGACTCATATCGAAGAAATATTAGATGCTTCTGACATGATACTTTGGGCGCGAAGCGCAAGTGCAAAATGCAAATACTAATAGTCTAATTCTTCTATATCTAGCGTGGAAGCATATTGGTACATAGTAATTGCGATCGCTTCTGCTCAAGAATGCTGATTATGCAACATTTACTTCTTCAAGTTGATGCCGTAATTGAAACTCTCTTAAGAATCTAAAAAACATTTCAAAGCCTGTTTTCTCATCGTGGCAAGATAGCATGATTAATTTTGCCCATGAGGTGACGGATCTTACGCCCATTTGTTGCTGTAACCAAGGCTGAAATTCGTTATAAAAGTCTTCTTCGGCTTCGGTTAATTGTTCGCTAATTTGACTACGTGAAAATTCATAGCCAGCTAGGAACATAAATAAATCGCTAACTGATTGACGACCTAAGTACATTCCTGCGTTCTTTTCAATCTTTTGTAAAAGTTCAAACAATCCAATCATTCTATACCTCTCAAAAATCTATTATAAAGATGTTAATTCATCGATTACGAAAGCACCACTCAGACAGTTAAAATCTTTGAGCCATCCCTCTCTCGGCAAGCCTTCTGTGGACAGGTTGTCAAATACTTTTCCCATGACTTCTACTCCATAATGAGTTCCATTTTCTGTGATTGATTCATCTAGTCCATAGCGATCGCTGGTTATAAATGTTTCACTACGGCGTTTGGTGCGTAATCTGAGAATTTTGCCTTCGATACCGCGCTTGTTTAGATAGCGCATGATGGCTAGAGCGCATTTGTCACATTCTAGTAATGGATAGTTAATGGTGATTCTACCGATCGCTTGCCAAATTCCCTCCTGTGGTTGCATAGTTTAAAGTGAATTTTTGTTGATTATACTTTAGTCCAATAAGTGGTAAACAGCGATCGCAAATTGCTTGAGGTTGCTGATTATGATGCGATCGCTCTTAATGTCACAAAAAATTGCTAGCGCTCTCAATCAGCTTATTTCACTTTCTACAGCGGGAAAAGATACCTTAGTTTCTGTCTTTGGAGAAATACGTTCTAATATTTCATCAACAAGACTGTCCCACTCTTTTTGATGTTCTCTTTTTTGATTTTTTAATTTGCTGTCAGAGGGATAATATTCAATTAATGGGCGATGATCAGCTTCTGCTTTGCGTATAATATCTGCATTTTTGATGCGACTGTTAAATATTATTGATACCTTTTCTTTACTGATATTTTTCGACAGCCATTTTT
>CASBRC010000476.1 GCA_949128015.1 Synechococcales cyanobacterium PMM_0003 | reverse complement strand
TCGCTGAGCCAATTGAGCAAAGATTTCAAGGCGACTTCAGTGGGGGTTTTACCAATTAAAACAATGTTGTCATCGCCATCAAAAATAGCTACACCTGAAGCACCTGTCAGAGCTAATAGCGCCTCTTTGTCTGCGGTAATTTCTGTAGCAAAGTCAGTTGATTTGGTCAGACGATCCACAAATTGACTTTGAATTGTCTTTAAATGTAGTTTGTAATCAAGGTTTTCATTATTCTCTTTAGTCGCTAGCTCTGTGGACATTAACTGTCCCAAAAACTCACAGACAGTGCGGATTTCGTAAGAGACTAATTTAGGAGTGTGGTGGTGACAGGCAATCAATCCCCAAAGCTGTTGTTTCTGAATTAGGGAAATTGACATCGATGCAGTAACCCCCATATTTTTAAGATATTGGATATGTGCAGGCGACACCGCCCGCAAGCAGCAATAGCTCATGTCGAGGGGTGGATGGGGATTTTTATAGTTGGAAACTAATCTACTTGGTTCGCTATTTACATGCGAAATCAGTCGCAGCCAATTAAGTGTATAGAGTTGCTTTGCTTGTTTGGGAATATCGGAAGCTGGAAAGTGCATTCCCAGAAAAGCATCTAAGTTATCCTTTTTAGATTCTGCAATCACATTTCCATGACCATCCTCATTAAAGCGATAGATCATCACCCGATCAAATCCTGTAATCACGCGCATTTCATTCACCACTAGGTCACATAGAGCAGCTAAATTCTCGGCTGTCTGCATTTTTGCCAGAGTGGCTTTGATCTGACGATAAAATTGAAAGAAATCTTCACCAGTCTCTGCTGTCAAAATTTCCAATTCCAATACAATCTCCCCACTAGGAGCGCGATGAATAATGCCGTTGAAGTTGCGAGGTGCTTCATGGGCAGTGGCAACCGTAAGACTTAGTGGATTAATATTTTCAAAATTGTGCTCAAGGCAACCGCGAATGATCTGCATCAGGTCGCCGCGATCGCTACTAATAAAATCTCCCAAAGGGCGATCGAGCAAATCAGCAACCGCAATCCCTAAAATATCAGGAGCGTTTTCGCTAATCTGAACAATTCGTAGATCAGGTTCAGCTAGCACCAGCAATACACCTTGTGGCTGGATACAGTTAGGAGTATGTATAGGTTCGCGATCGCAGTTGGTGAGATTAACCGTATCAAGCCTATCAAGTTGGGTTTTGGCAATTTGCATCGTGTCATTATAATGATAAAATTATGCTCGAAACCTTAAAACCCATATTTTCTTAACGTTGGATTAAATTTAATAATTAGGTTGCATTGTGTCCGCTATCTGATAAGATATAGTTCCTAATAAATTTGGAGAGATGGCTGAGTGGACGAAAGCGGCAGATTGCTAATCTGTTGTACGGCAGGTAACTCCGTACCGAGGGTTCAAATCCCTCTCTCTCCGTTCACAATCCTGTCATAGAGCGCGATATGGTTAATAACCCCTCAAAGGCTGTAGTAGGCGAAGCGCCAGAAATCGATCCCAGTGAATTCAATGCGACAGATGTTGCAGCGATCGCGCATCGTCTTGAACGTGACGACTACGCCAATGCTTTTGAAAGCCTAAGTGACTGGCATATTTTGCGATCGCTAGCTTTCAAAGGATCAGAACTAGCCGAACCCTATCGACATTTGCTAGATATTGAAGCATTTGATGAATGCTAAAATCTGAAAACAAAAGCGCCGCTAAGCGGCGCTTTTGTTTTCAGATAAAGAAAGCGTGCCTAGCACGCTTTTTTTATGGTTGAGGACTGGGACTAGGTATTGTGGGTATCCCATTTGTAAATTTTTCCGCCGCATTTTTACTTTCGTAAATGCAATCAACCGTAGGAGCCTTGTCCAGATCACCTGTAAAGCCAAAGGTATTCATTCTGTCTTTGCATTGACGAATATCCGCTTCTTTGATCACGTTTTTTTGTAATAGCACATTCCAGTTGTTGGGTAAAACCACGCAACCAGGTACAGGTTCAGCTTGGCTGATAAACACATTAAATGGGTTAAGTGTCACATAAACACGACTACTCATCACCATTGCCGATGCACCATAATTGTTGCAAAAATCACGACTCGGCGCAAGATTGTCCAACCGAATCGCATCAACGGTTCGCGGCGTAGGGTTGAGCGTGGAAAGGGCAATACCCACACCAATACCAACCGCAAAAATTGCACCTGCGATCGCAAGCTTGGTTGTCGTACCGTTGTTAGATCTTGGTTCTGTAGGAGGAGTGTTCAGAGTTGTGGAGTATCTACTACGTCTTGCCATAGATGTGAGTTGAGGTTATTTAATAGGTTAACCGAAAGTTATGGATTATTGAGTATTTGCTCAGCAAATCGCCCAAAAGTTAGATGATGGCAACGCCAGCACGGTCAAGAATTTCGGGGATTAAGTGTTCGGCTTTGATTGCCATGATATGCACACCTTGACAAATTTGTCGCGCCGTTTGGATTTGTTCGGCTGCGATCGCCATACCTTCCTGTAATGGGGATTTCGCTTTTGCTAAGCGATCGATGATATGTTCAGGAATTTGTACGCCAGGGACAAATTTATTTAAAAACAGCGCATTTTTGGCGGATTTAATCAAAAATATCCCCGCCAGAATGGGCTTATCCGATTGATTGGCGATTTGATTAACAAATTTATCAAGGCGATCGAAATCCGTAATTAGTTGGCTTTGAAAAAATTGCGCCCCCGCATTAATCTTGCGCTC
>CASBRC010000475.1 GCA_949128015.1 Synechococcales cyanobacterium PMM_0003 | reverse complement strand
CCCTGCACAGTGGCAGTGGTTCGACCATCGGCGGGAATACGAGATTCTAGGGTGCTTACCTGAATCTTCGTTGCAGCTCCACGCAAGCTCACCTTGACACTTTGACTAATGTCACTTCCAACTAACCTAGCAGTGATTGTATTCTCACCTTCATCTAGGGCTACGCCATACCAAGTTTGAGTGACGAGTCCAGAGCTTGTATCAACTTCACTCCGCCCGATCGCATTGGCATTGACCTTTTTGCCATTAACTAGCAGCTCTACTTCTGTCCCAGTAGGAATACGCAAGATCACCGTAGTCGCGGGCACATCCAAAAGGGAGGCGTTCGCAGGCGAAAGGATTGTCACTTGCGAAGAAGATTGACTGGTCTTTAACGTGGGTAAAGGCGATGTTTTTTGGACTTCTGGATTATTCTGGGGTTGAGTAGTGGGTTGAGTAGTGGGTTGGACTGAGATTTGCACCACAGGTTGAACAGGCTTTGAGTCTGCTGCTAAAGAAGTTTGATCGGTGGCAACAGGGGTAGATTCTTCTAGTGGTGATTCTTTAATCGGTTCATTCGATGCGATCGCGCTAGATCCAGTCATGGCAAGCCACAAACCAAGCAGGCTTAATAACTGAAAGCACAATTGAGATTTTAATTTAGTATTTGCGACATATTTCATTATTGCTGTCCTCCTACACCCTTAAATGCTGGAGTTACCGCAAAATTAGCTCTACCCAAACCACCTGGTGATAGGCGCACAAGCCGAGATTGGCTATTTCGTTCTATAAAGTATAAATTGGGCGCTAGGGTATAGCCAGGTAAAGAGCTGAGATCTAAAACTAAAGTGCGAGCACCTGGAATCACATTGGCAATAGAATATAGTCCATTTGCATCCGTAACAATGCGATTGCCGTCATCCATGAACACTACGGCATTAGGAATGCCTGGTTCACCATTCTGCTGTTCTCCATCAAAATTTTTATCCACAAAGACTCTTCCGATTAAGGTAGCGCAATCAGAAACAATGCCAGGACGAATTCGCATCGTAAAAATAGCAGGTCCATCCCGAACTGTATAGTTGTTATCAGCTCTAACTGCTGAAACCGAAGCCGAATTTCGACCTGTACCCCTTACCGCATCTGGACTCACCGTCACTGCGTAGGCAATCAAGGTATTTGCGTTGCCAGATGGTATTTGCGCTTGCAACGCAAAAGATAAATTATTCCCGTTTTCTTGAACGGTCACTGGAACTGAATTTCCATTAATAGCCGCTCTTGCAGAATTTTGGATGTAGCGTAATCCGACTGGAAGAGAATCTGTAATAACTGGATTGATTAATGTCGTTGACGTGAGGTTTTTGATCGTCAGGCGATAGGAAGCGATATCTCCAGGCTCAGCAGCAGCGCGATCGCCTGTTTTGATAATTTGAATCTCACGGACTTCGCATACTGACAGGAATGAATTAAGTTGTAGGGCAACTAGAGAGAGTATATTTAGAGCCGCATTATTAACAGTCACTGACTCTGTAACTGAGAAAGCTCCATCTACCCCGATCGGTCTACCATCTACAGCGGTAGCCGTATAAGGCAAGATAATCCCATTCAACGTTCCAAGTACGATCCGAATTCGCCGTTGACCGAGTGCAAGATTAGCAGGTGGATTCACAACTAAAATGTAAGTAGCTCCTGGAGTTAATTGACTAATATTTAACAAGAAGTTATATACACCGCGTCTACCATTTATGGCTGTATTAGAAATTGAATATGGATTAACGTTAAAAATATTCGGGGCAAATCCTAATGGGGGATTAGTATTGGGCGGGTTAGTTGGACTTAGCGCAATGGGAGCACCGATTTCCCCACCATTACCGATGGCAGCATATACACCCACACTAAACCCAGTGTAATCAGCAAATTCATTTCCACCACAGTCAACAATCTGTCCGAGAGGATCGATGAGGCGATCGCCGTTGATAATATTTAATGGCGAAGAAGCTTGAACTGGAGTAACTGCCCCAGGGGTTGCCCCTGGGGTTCCATAGCTACCGCTTGCACGATTTCGGATCTCAAAAGTTCGTGCTTGTCCATAAGCATTACCATTCATCAGGCAAAGACAAAGCGCTAAGCTTCCAAGCCATAAACAGAAAAAGAAAGAATATCGTTTTACAATTCTTTTGAGCGATCGCATAATCATCAAAACTCTATCACTCTAGATACAACCTATTGAGGCTTCAAAAATTTCTCTGGGATTTAATATAGCGCTTTGCGCTGTATTAAATTGGGATCAAGTAGTTAACTACTTCACACGAACTTGGTAAGACACCATCACGTTTGAATTTGCTTGCAAAGTTTCGCCAAAGTCCCAACGCACATGGGTGTAGGCATCAGCAGGAGCGGGGCGCTCTTCGATCTTGCCATCACGATTTCGGACGCGAATAATCGGTCTAGTACTAAAAGTTTTACCGCCATCAATACTAAATTCCAATTTAGAGCCTGATGCATTTAAACTGGTAGCTGATGGGAGCACATATACCATTCCGTTAGGAATTGGCTGTGTCACCGAAAGATTACGCATATTGCGACTAGTATTATTTTTTGCAGTCACTACATAGCGCAAAACACTACCTGGAATTACTTGTGAATTAGAAGGTAGAGAATTCCAAGAGATTTTTTCAGCCCCTGACTCATCACGGCTAACTTGCCTCTTTTCGGCTGACAACAATAACTCTACAGGCTGCTGCTTTTGGGCTACCTTCTGATCTTGGACAGGGCTATTAGTAGAACTAATGTTGCTGGCGATCGCAGTAGACAATAGCAACATGGGCAGTATCACAACAGCCCCGATGGCTAGATGCAAAGATTTAATTTCAAACTTTTTCATGACAACCTCTAAAATCTCATTAAAATATTGTTGAAGTATTATCGAAATCCATAACAAGCAAAGAGTCGTTACGTACTCTTTGCTTGTTATGAATAATTGCTATTGCAACTGACGGTGGAAACGGAACACACCTTGGAAGATTGCGGGATTGGTTGCAGGCTGGATCGTGCCAACATTGTTGACGTAAGTCGTTATCGCAGTGCCTGTAATTG
>CASBRC010000474.1 GCA_949128015.1 Synechococcales cyanobacterium PMM_0003 | reverse complement strand
TGCCACCAAGGCTTGACGGTTACTTGCGGATCTAACTTACTTTCTGTGGACATGAATCAATTTTTATGTATAGTTTGCTCTAATTAAAAAGTAGTGGCGCAAAGCGCCACTACTTTTTAATATTTAGGAAGGTTTAAGTTACCAGCGCGATTGTCAAAGGGCCAATAGCGAAACATCGCTCTGCCGACTAAATTCTCTTCGGGCAGAAATCCCCATGCGTGAGAATCCAAACTGTTATTGCGGTTGTCGCCCATTACCCAATACTTCCCATTTGGCACGGTAAAAAATGGATAATCTTTACCTGCTTGAACATTGTTGGGACGAAAGCAGTTAGGACAAAGGGCATCGTCTTGGGTTGGTAAAGTGTAGTTTGGTGGAGATGCAATGTAAGGCTCGTTCAGAGGTAGATCATTCACAAACACTCTGCCATCACGAATGCTAATGCGATCGCCTGGCAACCCAACCACACGCTTGATATAGACCTTTGATGCATCAGGAACAACAGGATTAACGGGGGGATTAAATACCACGATCTCGCCACGTTCGGGTTTGCGCCAACGAAAAGAGAGCTTATCGATAATTAGGCGATCGTCGATTAATAAAGTTGGCTCCATCGAGCTAGAGGGAATATAACGTGGCTCAGCAATAAATATTCTCACGCCAACTGCCAACAAAATGGCAACTGTGACAGTTGGCAAGTTGTCAGTTAAGAAAGTTTTGATCGGACTTTTTTCAACAGGCGGAGCTTGTTTGGGATCGGATGGAGGATTGCTAGGACGATCGCTAGAATTATCAGATGACATAGAAATGCTCGCGGGATATGTACTTATCTTAAAGCTTGAAAATCAAACCTTAGGGTGTGTGGCGCAAAGCGTCATACACCCTAAGGTTTGGTTTTCAGCACACTGGGAACTTCGATCGCGCGATCGCCAGACAGATTAAATTCTTGATGAATAACCTTAAGTGCTTGTTCGGCTTGATGATCGCGCACCACACAGCTAACCTTAATCTCAGATGTGGCAATCATCTCAATGTTAATGCCTGAATTTGCAAGGGCGCTAAACATTCGCGCCGCAATGCCCGACTGATAGATCATATTTGCACCCACAATACTGACTTTGCTAATGTCACCATCGCAGCTAACTTCGCCATAGCCTAGCACTGGAGCAAATTGTTTCAGCGCTGTTTCAGCTTTGGCGAGATCGCCAATCGCCACAGTAAAAGCAATTTCATTAACATTGCGAGCAGACTGAGACTGCACGATCATGTCCAAACTAATATTTTGGGCAACAAGCTGTTCCAAAATTTTTGCCGCCATGCCTGGGCGATCTGGCACTTGTTGCACCGCGATGCGGGCGCGATTGCGATCTAGGGCAACACCACGCACGGGAGAAATATCTGAGTTGGTTTCAGGATTGATTTCACAAGCTTGATGCGATCGCACTGGGACATCGAAGGTTTTTTGGATCGCTGCGATCGCAGATTCGCCATCGGATGCAGCAATTACACAACTAATTTTAATTTCAGAAGTGGAGATCATTTGAATATTGATCCCTGCTTTAGCTAGTGCCGTGAACATTTGCGCGGCAACACCTGGTCGCCCGATCATGCCCACACCGATAATGCTAATTTTGGCAACATCGGCATCAACGGTGACTGAACTAGCACCCATTTCAAGGCTACGGGTGACTACTTCCGCCAATCGCAATTGATCCTGTGGAATCGTAAAAGCAATGTCATTGACCCCTTCAGTTTCTTGGACAGCTTGGATAATCAAATCAACATTGATCCCTTTTTCAGCAAGAGGGGTAAATAATTGAGCGGCGATCCCCGGACGATCGGGGACTTGTAATAGGGCAATTTTGACCTGATCGTAATCTATGGAAACAGCTTCGACAAAGTTATTAATTTCTAAGGTTTTCAGATTGCCAGTACCAATCCGCGATGAAGTAATCACCGTGCCAGCATCTTCAAGCCAACTCGATCGCACGCACATTTTTACGCCAAAATTACGAGCAATCTCCACCGATCGCGGATGCAAAACTTTTGCACCTAAACTTGCTAACTCCAGCATTTCATCGCAAGTAATTTCCGCCAGCATTTGTGCTTTGGGGACTATGCGCGGATCAGTAGTCAAAATTCCCGGAACATCGGTATAAATTTCACAAATATCGGCATTAATCGCGGCTGCGATCGCAACTGCTGAGGTGTCTGAGCCGCCGCGTCCTAAGGTGGTAATTTCAGTACTAGGCAAACCCGTTACTCGATCGATCGCCACGCCCTGAAATCCCGCTATCACTACGACTTTTCCCAAATCAAGCGCAGCTTTGATTTGTTCTGGTTCGACATATAAAATTCTGGCGCGAGTGTGGATCGGCTCGGTGACTACTCGTACTTGCGAGCCATTCATTGCGATCGCAGGTTGTCCTGCCGATTGCAGAGCCATACTCAGTAAAGCGATGGTTATCTGCTCACCAGTTGCCAAGAGTAGATCCATTTCGCGCTCTTTAGCGGCAATCTCGGTGAGGGTTTGAGCATGAGTTGCTGACACTGATTCGGCAAGAGCAACCAGACCATCGGTGGTTTTGCCCATTGCTGAAACCACGACCACGACTTGATTACCAGCATCAACTGTCCGCTTAATCCGATCGCGTACTGCTTTAATGCGATCGGCATCGGCTACGGAGGAGCCACCATATTTCTGAACTATTAACGCCATTCGTTAGGAAAATTTTTAAACCGATGAAAGAATTTATTGCATGTTTTGCTAACTAACCTAAGTAGGTGGACGTAATAAATAATCCAAACCCAAAGAGCTGTAGCGCACGCGCAGCGTGCGCCACAGCCCTTTGGGTTTGGTATTTAATTATGTCCATTTACTTAAGGCGAAGCACAACAGACTATCCATCATACATTCGTTAGCGGGCAGCTTAGAAAAACCGATTTTTTAGTTTGCTGCACCGTAGGTGCAGCAAACTAAAAATCGGTTTTATTAAAAGTTTTTTACGATACATTGCGATCGCGCTAATTGCCAAGTATTGTTAAGATAATCCGTAAATTTACTCCAATGGTATAATTGCCTAGTCAGGAGTGAACGTGTACTTAACAAGGAACTGTCTTTTATGCAAACGGGGTCTGTTTCTCCACTGGTTCTGATTATTTTGGACGGCTGGGGATATAGGGAAGAAACCGAGGGCAATGCAATCGCCGCAGCAAATACTCCCGTCGTGGATAGTCTGTGGAGTACTTACCCCAAAACTCTCCTCCAAGCCTCTGGCAAAGATGTTGGCTTACCCAAAGGTCAAATGGGCAACTCTGAAGTTGGACATTTAAATATTGGTGCAGGTCGAGTTGTCCCCCAAGAATTAGTTAGAATTTCTGATGCTGTCGATGACGGCTCATTATTATCAAATCCTGTCCTAGTTAAAGTTTGTGAACAGGTCAAAGCTAATCACAGCAAATTGCATCTTTTAGGGCTTTGCTCTGATGGTGGAGTGCATTCACATATTGATCATTTGTTGGGATTATTAGATTTAGCTAAATCCCAAGGTGTTGAAGATGTTTGTATTCATGTGATTACCGATGGACGCGATACCTTGTCCCATTCTGGGATCAACTTTATTAAGCTTTTACAAGCCCATATAAAAAAAATTGGCGTTGGTCGCATTGTCACAGTGAGTGGACGCTACTTTGTTATGGATCGCGACAAACGCTGGGATCGTGTGCAAAAAGCCTATGAAGTCCTGACCAATGATCAAATCACAACTAAGCTAACTTCGGCAGCAGACTTGTTAGAAGCCGCCTACAAAGAAAAAGTTACTGACGAATTTTTACCACCTACTCGGATCGCCCATGGTGCGATCGCATCTGGAGATGGCGTAATTTGCTTTAATTTTCGTCCCGATCGATCCCGTGAGATTACCCAAGCACTTGTTGCGGAAAAATTCGCAGGGTTTGAACGCAATTATATTGAAAATCTTGTCTATGCCACATTTACTCAGTACGACAGTGCTTTACCTGTGCCTGTTGCCTTTACACCTCAAAACTTGGCTAATTTACTAGGACCAGTGGTAGCAAGTCATGGACTGAAGCAATTACGGCTAGCGGAAACTGAAAAATATGCCCATGTTACTTATTTCTTTGATGGTGGTCTAGAAGAGGCAAGTGAAGGAGATGATCGCATATTGGTAAATAGTCCGCGTGTATCTACCTACGATCAAGAACCTGAGATGTCGGCAACCGAGGTAACCCGCATTGCTGCGGAGTCGATCGCCAAGCGGATGTATTCGCTAATTGTAATTAACTATGCTAACCCTGACATGGTAGGACATACGGGCAACTTTGAGGCTACGGTTAAGGCTCTCGAGCATGTTGATCGATGTTTGGGTAAATTACTGTCTAGCATTGCCAATGCAGGCGGAACTGCTCTAATCACCGCCGATCATGGTAATGCTGAATATATGTGGGATGAGCATGGTAATCCTTGGACAGCCCATTCTAGTAATCCTGTGCCATTTATTTTGGTGGAAGGTGAAGGATGCAAGATTTATGGTCACGGTGCTGATGTTAAGCTCAATCCTTCTGGTGGTCGTCTTGCCGACATCGCGCCAACGATTTTGGAGATTTTGCAACTGCCTCAACCCGCAGAGATGACAGGAGTTTCGCTCTTGGAAAAAACAAATTACGAAATCAAAGTAGCCAAAACCCCAGTCAAAATTGGCATGTAAAAAAGAGAGTAGATGAGCGCAGATCTCACATTAGCCCACCAGTACAGTCTGTTGAGGCTTTAAGTGGTACAGAGAAATCTTTGAAAGTTCAGCGAAGCAGCGCTTTTAAAGATTTCTCTGATGTCTTATTCAGTGAAAATCGCTGTAAGTTTTGCCTAGGACATTTTAATGTGGAAGATAAGGAAAAAACGATATATATTGCTCTTTATTACTACTTTCTTAGCCTTACTGGCTATTTATGCTTTTAGTATCGAGCCAAATCTTCTTGTGGTTTCACGATATCGTCTCAACCCAGAAATTGCCACTAATCAAGACAGCTTAAAAATTGTTCAAATTAGCGATCTGCATCTGAAAAAATTTAATCATCATGCTCAGCAAATTGTAGAGCAAGTAAACCAACTCCATCCAGATATTGTTGTGTTGACTGGAGATTCTATTGATAAAGCTGACCAAATCAATGAATACGATCGCTTTTTATCTCTTCTTGATCCCAAAATTACTAAATATGCAATTCTCGGAAACTGGGAATACAATTCAAAAGTTGATTTGGCAACTCTAACCAGAATATACACTACCTATGATTGTCGTTTGTTGGTTAATGAAAGCACTTTATATCAAAAAGGTAATCAGAGCCTATTGATCACAGGTGTTGATGATTTAGTTGGTGAGCCTAACTTGACTAAATCACTTCAAAATATTAGTCCTAATTCTAATCATTTATTACTTTCCCATTCCCCCGCATATATAGATCAAGTCTCCACCAATGAATTGAAAACATTAGCAGAGTATAAGCCGCAATATATGCTTTCTGGGCATACTCACGGTGGTCAAATATCATTATTTGGCTTTACCCCTATACGTCCGCCACGTAGTGGTAATTATGTTAGCGGTTGGTATCAGACACATTCAATTGATGTGTATGTATCAAGAGGATTAGGAATATCAGTATTACCGATAAGAATTGGCGCAATACCTGAGATTAGTTACTTCGAGTGGTTTTTGAAATAGCGTTATTGTCAGCTATAGCAATGTAAGTTTTGCCTAGGCTACAAAACCCAAATAAATGAAGGCGGCGCTTTACGCCGCCTTCATTTATTTGGGTTTTGTAGCGACACTCAATTCTAGTTTTAGGGATTACACGGATTTTTTTTAACGGCGCGATGCGCCGTTTTTTATTGCGAAGCGGCGCATCGCGTCACCATTAAAAATCTGTGTAATCCTTTAATCCGTTTAATCTGTGATTTTGACTTTAGAGAGATTTATAGCGCTCCTAAATCATTTGTAAAATTTGGAGGGTTGTGAGAGTGCGCCCCTTCGGGGTGCACTCTCACAACCCATTTAGGATTGCTATATTATGTAAAGG
>CASBRC010000473.1 GCA_949128015.1 Synechococcales cyanobacterium PMM_0003 | reverse complement strand
GTTGGCAATGGTGTACTTGCCTCATCGGTGGGAATGGATAAGATTGCAATGAAGGCGATTTTCGCCAATGCTGGTTTGCCTCAAGTCAAATATGTGGCGCTAAATCGTTGGCAGTGGCAACAAGACGAGCAAGCTTGGAGCGAACATATTGAGGCAACTCTCGGATATCCCTGTTTCGTGAAGCCATCGAATCTTGGCTCGTCAGTGGGGATTTCTAAAGTACGCGATCGCAAACAGTTACAAAATGCGATCGCAAGCGCCACCAGCTACGATCCGCGCATCATCATCGAGCAAGGCGTAACTGCTCGCGAAATCGAGTGCGCTGTCCTCGGTAATGAGCAACCCCAAGCCTCTGCGATCGGAGAAATCACTTTTACCAGTGATTTTTACGACTATGAAACCAAATACACCGCAGGTATGGCAGATCTAATCATTCCCAGCAAATTGCCCGATAATGTAACTCAAGCTGTGCAGTCAATGGCGGTAAAAGCTTTTCAAACTGTGGCTGGATCTGGTTTAGCCAGAGTCGATTTCTTCTATGTAGAAGCCACAGGAACCGTATTAATCAATGAAATTAATACTTTCCCTGGGTTTACTTCATTAAGTATGTATCCCAAATTGTGGGAGTACTCAGGTATTCCTTTTACAAAATTATGCGATCGGCTTGTCGAGCTAGCACTTGAAAGGCATGTACCGTAGCTTAAATATTGCGTTAGACTAACATAGAGGAGGTAGGTATGAATATTATTGATCTCTCAAAATATATCGTTAATCAATTTTCCGACCAAAGTCCTGCTGGCATTACGCCTATGAAGTTGCAAAAGCTCCTTTATTACATTAAAGCTTGGACTTTGGTAGCAGGAAGACAGTTGTTGCAAGAGGATTTTAGGCATTGGGATTATGGTCCTGTCAATAGAGATGTTTATGAATATTACAAACAATATGTTGGCAGTGTAATTTCTCCTAGCGAACCAGATGAGTTGACCATTAGTGAAAGTGAAAAAGAATTAGTTGATTTTATTGTGGAGAACTATATCCAGTTTGATGCGTTTAAACTTTCAGCCATGACTCATACAGAAGAACCATGGAAAAAGACTAATAAGGATGATGTCATCTCCGATAACTTAATCATTACCTATTATTCTCGTCAACAGTTCGCTCAAAACTTCAATCCTTTCGATCTATCAAACAACCCTTTTTATCCTTTAGAAAGCTACTCTTTTGTTGCAGATATGACGAAAAAAGATGCGCGAGAAATTGCTAAGTATTCTTCATATAGTATTCATAAAAAGGCTTTAGATACTGCTGAAAAAGAATTTGAACAGCAATGGTCAAACTTGACATTAATTTAACTTTAATTATTGTTACAGCCTGTTGAGGCTTTAAGGGACCCAGAGAAATTTTCAAAAATTTCTCTGGGCTTTATAGCAGCGCAAAGCGCTGTAATTAAAATTGAGTAAATCTTACCAGCATGACGAGAATGCAGAAATTAAGTATCTGAAAGATCTGATGGAGACCTTTGGAACTCAATTTGACTTACGACCTGATGAAGCAGCACAAGAAATAGGTGTGCGTTTTCGCAACTTAGAAAAAAAGCAAGAAAAGATTTTACAGACATTCGATCAAAGTGTAGACGGATACTACCAACTATGTCGAAAAGTCCATGCTATTTTGTACCGAGATATCATCTACAACGCTGGGCAATTTCGCAATAGCAGTGATCCAAGTGGAGGAAATGTTTATTTTGGCGGTAATGATCCCCGAACCATGAAAGCCAAGTTTACAGGAACTAAACCAGATCTAATCGAATTAGAACTTTCAGAAGCATTTGCAATTTTAGTTGACAAAAAATATAGTCCCCAAGAAACCTCTCTACGTTTTTACGCTGAATTTGTCGCAATTCATCCTTTTTATGACGCAAATGGTAGAATTGGTAGATACATCATAGATATATATTTGCGTCAATATCAACGCTATGTTGATTGGCAATCAGTTAAGGAAAGTCATAAGAAGTTCATGCGAAAGTTGAATTACTGTCACAGTGTGAGAACGAAATATAAGCAGCATTTATATCAATATAATTTAAGCTCAACTTCTTATTCAAAGGTCAAAGCTTATTGGGAAGCTGTACGAGAAAAATATATTGTCTATTTGGTAAATTTTTGGGAGCAGTTCATTAAATCTAATGATAATCTTGAAGATATAGGAGAGATATTATAAATATCGATTTTTAGTATTTTAAAGCGTGAATCTTGGTAGTCTAATTTGATGGATAATATGCAGCCGAAAGCCTTGAAAGCTACTGTTGAAAAAGATGAATACAACGACAATTTGATTGATCGCTTGTTTATTTGGTTGTTTTCTCTCAAAATGTCGCAGGCTTTGGGCAAAGGCACTGAAATAACTGGCTATGATGGCTTTGTTGATTTGTCAAAACAAATTATGCAGGGACGCAATGCTCAAGAGCAGCAAGTCATCGTGGCGAAAGTACTGCAATCTTTAGTTCCTTCTCCAGCGTTGTGGGCAATTCGCACTTTTTCCTCTCCGACAAGGCTCGTATGCGTTCTAAATGCATGGTTTGCGGCGCAATTGTTTGTGTGGTTAGTGGGACCTTGTGAGGTAGAAGAAGCGGAGATAAATTTGGAAGATGGAACAGTGCGATCGCAATCTTCGGCTGTTCATATAAAAAAATGTCGTTATCTGGTAGATAGTGGCTGTGTTGGTATGTGTGTAAACATGTGTAAAGTCCCCACTCAGACATTTTTCACAGAGAAGTTTGGGATTCCACTTACCATGACACCCAACTTTGAAGATCTCAGTTGCAAGATGATTTTTGGTCAAAGCCCCTCTGCGGTCGAATTAGACGCAGCCTATACTCAACCATGTTTAAAGCATCAATGTCCAACGGCAAGCTTGGCAGCACCCATTTGTCCTAAGTTAAGTTGATTTTGGCTTATATACAGCGCTTTGCGCTTTCATGAAACCCAGAGAATTTTTTAAAAGTGCCGCTTTGCGGCACTTTTAAAAAATTCTCTGTACCCTTTAAAGCCTCAATATGCTGTATCCAACCCCAAATTTAAAAAAAGCCCTGCAAAGCAGGGCTTTTTTTTAAATTTGGGGTTGGATCGCGCCTTTCTTTTTTATGATGGTATGTATGCCAAGATTTCAGAGCCGACTTTTTAATTGGATCGATCAATCATTACCTACGCAAATTGGGCGCAGCGTAAGACGATCGCTCGATCAAAAATTGCGACAGCTTGCGGGACTGACGATCCAAGAGTTACCGCGCTTGTTAGCTTACCAAGTCGCTAAGGCAGCACTCTATCCTGTATATCTGATTACCTCGACAGTAAAGCGGACTTTTCCTGCCCTTGATCGTAGTAAGGTTGGGTCTAAAGAAGTTTTGCGATCGCAAACAGAGTCAGCAGGGCTTTTATCAGAGTCCGAGGCGATCCCTGAAAATAAGGTTGAATCCAAAGTTGACTTTCCCAAGACAGAAATCCCAATAC
>CASBRC010000472.1 GCA_949128015.1 Synechococcales cyanobacterium PMM_0003 | reverse complement strand
TGCAAGTATTGCAATCACCCAAAATGACATCAAAAAAGGTTTGGCATATTCCACTGTTTCCCAGTTGGGTTACATGGTTATGGGTATGGGCGTTGGCGCATATGGCGCAGGGCTATTTCACCTGATGACCCATGCTTACTTTAAGGCGATGATGTTCCTCGGCTCTGGCTCGGTCATTCATGGCATGGAAGAAGTCGTAGGACATGATCCTGATGTTGCTCAAGACATGCGGGTGATGGGTGGCTTACGCAAATATATGCCAATCACCGCGATTACTTTCTTTATCGGTACTCTTGCCATTAGTGGAATTCCTCCCTTTGCTGGTTTCTGGTCAAAGGATGAAATTCTTGCTTCTACTTTCAAAGCTAATCCTGCACTCTGGGCGATCGGCTTTGCAACAGCGGGGATCACTGCGTTTTATATGTTCCGCATGTACTTCACTACCTTTGAAGGTGATTTTCGTGGTAATGATAAGCAGTTACTTGCGCTAGTTAAAGCGGAAAACTCGGTTGGCAAAGAGCCTCAAATAGTTGAAGGCTCTCATGGTCATCATGCAAGTAAGCCGCATGAATCGCCAATCACCATGACTTTCCCTCTGATGGCACTTGCCATTCCTTCGATGCTGATTGGTTTGGTGGGAACTCCTTTGGGTAATTACTTTGAGTACTTTATCCATGCCCCATCAGAAAAAATTACCGAAGTTCCCGCAGAAGGATTTACTCCTGAATTTCTGTTGATGGGCGGTAGTTCTGTCGGTATTGGTTTGGTTGGTATTTCTTTGGCAATTCTGATGTACATGCAAAAGAAAATCGATCCCAGTGCGATCGCAAAATCAATCGAGCCACTTTATAAACTCTCCAAAAACAAATGGTACATTGACGAAATTTATAACGCTGTCTTCGTTGTTGGCTCACGCCGTCTAGCGCGTCAAGTGTTAGAAGTCGATGCCAAAATCGTTGATGGGGCTGTCAACCTTGCAGGTTTTGTAACTGTAGTTAGTGGCGAAGGCTTGAAATACTTTGAAAATGGTAAAGCGCAATTTTACGCTCTTGTTATTTTTATTGGTGTTCTCGGCTTTGTAATCGCTACTTCAATTTAATTAAATATCAAACCTAAAAAGAGCAGGTTGCAGTGCAAAGCGCTGTAACCTGCTCTTTTTGGGTTTAACTGCGCAAAGCAATTGCGATCGCCCAAAACAATTTGTAAAATCAAGACAATAAACAATCAAGAATGCGAATGTATAAATAACTTGAATAAAAAAATTTTGTTTGTGAGCTATACCGCAGTCTTAGGTGGTGGAGAGCTTTGTTTACTCGATTTTGCTCATGCTTATCGAGAAACAAGTCAAGTAGTACTATTAACTAATGGGATCTTAAAAAATCGATTAGAAGATTTAGGCGTAAAGGTTGAGGTCTTGCAATCATCGCGATCGCTAGCTGATGTGAAAGTATCAAGTGGATTAGCCTCACTTAAATCAGTTAGCGATCTCTGGCGACTCGGTAAGCAAATTGCAAATAAAAGTAAAGATTTTGATTTGATTCATGCTAATAACCAAAAAGGGTTTGTCGTGTCTGCGATCGCAAGATTATTTGGTGGTACGCCTGTCGTTTGGCACTTGCATGATATTTTGACGGCGGATATTTTTAGCCCAATTAATCGGCGGATTGCGGTCACTTTAGCTAATTGGTTTGCTACTAGAGTGATTGTTAATTCTCAAGCCACAGGGGACGCATTTATCGTCGCAGGTGGTAATCGCAAATTACTCCGCACTGTCTATAACGGTTTTGATAGTGAAAAATTTGATCAAGTTGATGATCATCAAAAGCCCTTGCGCGAAGAGTTAAGCATTCCCCGCGATCGCAATTTGATTGGCATGTTTAGCCGTCTATCCTACTGGAAAGGACAACATATTTTGCTAGAAGCTGCCGCGAAACTGCCAGATGTGCATGTACTACTAGTCGGTGATGCGCTCTTTGGTGAAGCTGAGTATACCGAAAAGTTAAAAAATATTGCGGCACAGGATCGCCTCAAAGGTCGTGTCCATTGGCTCGGCTTTCGCCAAGATATTCCTGCTTTAATGAAAGCTTGCGATGCGATCGCCCATTGCTCGACGGCTCCCGAACCATTTGGCAGAGTGATCGTAGAAGCGCAGTTAGCCAAACGCCCTGCGATCGCAACTATCGGCGGTGGGACTAGCGAAATTATCGAAAATGGAATTACGGGTTTATTGATTCCACCCAATAATCCACAGTTACTTGCCGAGGCCATGCAAAAAGTTTTTAGCGATCGCGATTTTACTAACAAGATGGTCGAGACTGCCTATAGCCAAGCACAGATCAAGTTTTCGATTCCATCAGTTTGTCAAGCTTTTGAAATGGCGATCGCAGGTGTTTAGTCTAAGCAATTAAAATAATATGCAATTAGAAAATAGTCAGAATAACTTCATATCTGAAATTAAGAAAAAAGTTCGTCAAGCCCAATACGAAGCCCTGAAAGTTGTAAATCTACAATTGATTAATTTGTATTGGGAAATTGGTAAATCTATAGCCGAAAAACAATCAGAAAGTTGGGGTAAAGCGATCGTGCCAACCCTTTCTCAAGAATTACAAAAAGAGTTCTCAGGAGTGAGTGGTTTTTCAGTTGGGAATCTTTGGCTAATGGCTCAGTTTTACAATGAGTATCATAGCGTTGAAAATCTCGTACCACTGGTACGAGAAATTAGCTGGAGTAAGCACATTACTATTCTTAAAAAATGTAAAGATAATTTAGAACGGCAGTTTTACATACTATAGCAATCCGAAATGAGTTATAACTAAGATAGAAGATAAAGGAGGAGGCAAAAATGCTAAATCTAGAAGAGTTTATCCAACAAGCGCTCGATCCCAGAGAACTAAAGCGAGGGATTGCGGTAAAACTACATTTACAAGGAAGTACCTACAAAGAAAGTGGCAATATCGTACAAAAGACAGATAGTTTTGTGAAGAAATGGTGCATCGCCTACCATAAGAAAGGAGCAGAAGCCCTAAGATTAGGTTACAAAGGCTCACGAGGCTACCTAGAAGCAAGTGAAAGACAAGAAATCATTATTTGGCTTCAAGAACGTAACTACTGGGATATAGAAGAACTGAGAGAACACATAGAGCTAACCTACCAAGTAAATTACAAAGATGCAGAAAGTTATTACGATTTGTTAAAGGCGGCTGGGTTGAGTTGGAAGAAATCGCAGAAGCGTAATCCGAAAAAAGACCCAGAACAGGTACGTTTAAAAAAGTTGGAAATCACAAATTAAATAGCCGTTTGGCAGGGTGAGATTGATCGTGGGCAAAGGAGTGTGTTCATGAGCGATGAATGTCATTTGGTATGGGGAGATACCTGTGGCTATGTATGGGGCAAAACCCAAGAACGCATTGAAGTACCAATGACAAACGAGCGTGAACGTCAGACCTACTATGGGGCTTTAGACTATAGCAGCAAGGAATTTATTGTTAAAGCATACGCAACAGCTAATTCTGAAAATACTGTAGACTTTTTGAAATACTTACAATCTTTACGCCCAGGACAGAAAATTAGTGTGATTTGGGATGGGGCTAGTTACCACAAATATAAGGCGATGCCAGAATACTTACTATCAATCAATGCTAACAAGCCTCCTGAGGAATGGCAAGTCACTTGTGTACTATTTGCTCCAAATGCTCCTGAACAGAATCCTGTAGAGGATATTTGGCTCTTTGCCAAGCGATTTATCCGCAGTTGTTATTATCTGTTTAAGTCTTTTGATATGGTTAAATCTCTCTTTGTTGAGATTCTCTATGGCGCTTTCTTCTCTTTTCCTAAACTCTTCGCTTATGGGTAAATCTCTAGCTATAAATCATTTCGGATTGCTATATGTTCAGGGTATTCGGTAGGAAATACTTCTTCGGGAAACTCTAAATCGAGAATTGCAGGGTAATCTGGCAGAACTGCTTCACTAATGGCGCGTCCTGTCCCATCAGGTAAAACTTGATAAATTAATACGCGATCGGCTTGCAAAATGCGTTGTACTTCCGTTACTGTTGCCCGCAAGATTTCCTTAAACTGCAATGATTGGCGAATTTTGAGCGTAACTTCCGCAAATAACTTCACCCACTGCTGTTGTCGCCATAGCTCATCTTGCTCATGATTTGGGACGATTGGATGTTTTTTCTTGACAGGGGACTTATTTACTTGCTTATTTACTTTGCGGGATTTGGAGCGCTTATGTTTAGACATTGATTAATTTTACAGCGCAAAACTTTTTTGGGTAGCGATCTAGAAATAAGGATGGGCATTGCGCCGCCTTTCTGGGTTTTAGTTTGGATTTGCCAATTTCCGCTCTAGGTCAAAGAGAAATCCGTGAATATATTCCTCTGTCCATTCAGAACCATAAAAGCGGTTAAACATACCTCTTGCGGGATCTTTTTCGGCGCGGTAATGCAGATAGCGTAGTTGAGCGGCTTTGATTTCTGCTAAATATTCAGGATCGGTTACGGGTTCAGCGAGATCAACAAAGTCTAGATAGGCTCGTAAATATTCTTGAAATGCTCCAAAAACATGAGTTTCTACCGCCTCATTTTCTTTCGGTCTTGTCCACAAAAATGCAGGTGAAAAAAACTGTTTTGCTTCTTCAGGAAAATCACCACCCCAAGGTAAATGTCGCTGATAAGCTTCAAAAATTGGCATGATCGGCTGACTATATTTTGCTTGATAGCTCAGATCGTCATGAAACAAGGGCTGCATATCGAGCGCGATCAGATGTCCACCAGGTAAAGTGACCAGATCGCCACCAAAAAATGGCAAATCATAATTGAGATGCGGAAAAATCACGAAGTTTAATACTTGCAACGCCGATCCACCTTGGACGTGAGCAGCACGGATTTGCCTCAGTTTTGGCGACTGATAGGCATAGCTAGTGGTTAAAACTTCGTTTTCATTTTTGCCCTTACCCACGATCGCCGATTTTGACTTAAATCCAGTCGGAATTGGGTAGGGCTGTAGATCTAAACGTTCTTGTAAAAGGGCGATCGCGTAGTCTAAAAATGGTTGATATAGGGTCATAAATATTTGATTAAGCTTTTAATTAAGCGCGAACTGCGGATACTGCCAATGGTTTCGCGTCTTCAAATAAGAAGCCATACAGAAACCTCTCAGCCCACTCATGTCCAAAGTAACTACTAAATAGCCCTGATGCAGGATCGCGTTCGGCACTGTATTGGTCATAGTCTTTCTGCGCTTTGACGATACGCTGAATATCTGACTGATCGGTTAGAGGTTCTGCATCGTCAAGCATTTGCCAATACAAGTTCAAATAGTCTTTGAAAGCCTCAAAAACTCGTGTTTTGACGGTTTCTGGATCGGTTTTGGCAAAGAGTAAATATTTTGAGAAGTACTGATTGGCATCGTAAAACTTCATTTCCAGATTTTGGGCAAGATCAGGATACTTGTCATGTAATGCTTTCAGAGGATAAATGTACTTTTCGAGGTAAGCTGCATCTTGAAATAGCGGCTGAAAGTCCATCACGATCAGATTTTTGACTTGCCCGAAAGAGAGGAAGTCAATTCCTAGTAAGGGCAATTCGTATTGATGGCTGGGGTAAATAACGCTGTTAAAAATTTGAGAAGTAGCGCCTGCATCAATGTATGTATAGCGAATCTTACGCAGCTCAGCACATTGATAGCTCCAACTCTGAATTGTGGCAGGATTTTTACCACGCTCACTAACCTGAGACTCTAAACCCAATGGGATGGGGCGAGTTTTCAAATCAAAGCGGTTAAACAGTGATTTTTCAAGATGTTCAAGAAAAGGTTTATACATATATTTTAAGATATTTAAATATTTAAAAAAAATTTGAAAGATTTATATGACTGATATTAAAAGATTATTAAATGTGTGGCTTAAATTATTGAATAAAGCAATGATCCTTAATAATTGTCTAAATTATGGCGATCGCTTCAGCTCTAACTAAATTCTGTTTGTGTAGATTGATTAAGTCAGTATCTGAGACACATCGCCTTTCTGAGCAATAGGTCATCAAATACACGCCGTTCATCATTCTGATTGTACTGGCTCTCACCCGAAAATCATCCGTAATAAACCAGCAGCGCTCTTGTCCTTGGTTATTGTCATATTCAGTGTCAATTGTTAAGATTCCATCCTGACCAAACCAATAACGGCTAATTACAGGATTTCGCTCCACATAGCCTTGGTTTCTTAGCAGTTTCCCCGATCGCCCCGTTTGATCATCTGGCACATCAACCAATACCGCCGCTTTATCAGGATCGGGTTCTTTGACATTTTCTTCATGGGCTTGCCACATAAAGCTGGCTCCTCCTGCCGCGATCGCTGCGTCAATTCCTTGGGGTTCACAAATTGATTTGATGCAAGGGTCACTTTGGCTAACTACTTGCACATGGATTTTCGATTCTCCTGACTCATCGGCAACCATATCAAAATGATGTACGGTGCGTTGGATAAACCAAACCCCTTCGCTCTTACGGAAAAAATCCATCATCGTCATCGGCGGTGAAAACACCATAGTTTTTCCTCAAAAAAATAGAACCATTGACAACCTCTATGATTGTAGATTGGAGAGGGTATAGTCCTAATCAAAAATAATGTCACAATTACCAGCGATCGCAGTCCGCAAGCATCAGCTAAGCCCCGAAAATGTTTTGGCGGCGATTAAAGTCGGGGAGTCCCTAATTCAAGAAGATCTTTACCAAATCGATCTGAGTGGATTTGACCTGCAAAACTCTAATTTCTCTAAAGCATCTCTAATTCGAGCAAATCTAAGTCAAGCAAATCTAACCGCCGTAGATTTGAGTAATGCTGACTTGCGAGGTGCAGATCTCCGCAAAACAACTTTAAGACAAGCCAACTTACAGGGTGCTTGTCTGTATCGAGTCGATCTGAGTGGGGCTGATCTGAGTGATGCCAATCTAACCGACGCGAAACTGAAAGGCTCAAGATATGACAGCCAAACTATTTTTCCAGAAGGGTTTATGTATAAATCATCGGGAGCAATTGGACCGAAAGCCAACTTGAATGGGGAACCTCTGAATACTGCTAATTTACGCAATGCCGATCTTCAGGAGGCAAATCTCTTGGGTGCATATCTCGGTGGAGCCGATCTGACAGGTGCAAATTTGCGTGGAGCGCGTTTGGTGCAAGCGGACTTGCGAAGATGCTTTTTGACAGGTGCTTTTTTGCGTAATGCGCGGATGAATGGGGCAAATTTGGCTGGGGCAGATTTGCGAGCCGCTGACATGACAGGTGTGGACTTTGAAAAATTTGAAAGCATTGCGGGTGCTGATTTTAGTCAAGTTCAAGGGTTAACCGATGCAATGCGATCGCGCCTCCTCTCCCAACCTCAGCAAGAATTAGAAACCCTTAATTCACTAACCCTCAAGACAACCTTAGCAAGTTTAAGCTGCAATGTGCTATGAATCCGCAAAACAAGAATAGTCAAATTTCCCTGAGCTTAGAACAGGAATTTATTCTCAAAACTCATGAGAAAAATATTAAAAACTTAAGCAGTCAACAGTGCCAAGAGCTTATTTTAGATTTGCTGCGGCAAATGATGATTAAGGACAACTTGATCAAGAGCATGATTAAGCGTGATATGTTGCCGTTTAGTTAAGTCATCACACAATCTTGTAACTTCTGTTCTCGTTGGGATTAACGGTTTTGACGTAAGTAGGTAGGCAAAAGAAACCTTAAAACCCAAAAAGCTGTGGCGGCACAGCTTTTTGGGTTTTGGGTTTAATTATGCTTTCCTACTTATCACAAAATTGAGCTGGCTAATTCAAATAAATATTACAGAAAATCAAGATTTATTGCTTTGCAATTTACTGACGAGTTTCCTTACTTTTGATATGGGAGTATCTAGGACATAAGAAATGATTATAAAAACCAATTAAATTTGGAGGCTTTCAATGGGCAGCATCGTGATTAATGCTAATCCTGTAGAACTATGTGCTAACAGTTCCTCGGAGGATACTCAAGCTCTAATTCGGGCAGTTTATAAACAGGTGTTAGGCAATCCTCATGTCATGGAAAGCGAGCGACTAGTCAAAGCTGAGTCGCAGTTATGCGATCGCAGCATGTCGGTACGCGAATTTGTCCGCGCTGTGGGCAAATCTGAGTTTTATCGCTCTCGTTATTTTGAGTCATGCGCTCCCTACCGATTTGTAGAATTGAATTTCATGCATTTTCTCGGTCGTCCGCCGCAGTCACAAGCCGAGCTTTCTGAGCATATCGTTCGCTGTATCGCTGAAGGCTATGACGCAGAAATTGATTCGTACATTGATAGCGATGAATACCAAAGTACTTTTGGCGAGAATTTTGTTCCTTCTAGTCGCAGTAAAACCCAAGCAGGACAGAGCCAAGTCACCTTTAATCGGATGTTTGCTCTTGATCGCGGACCCTCACAAATTAGTAGTGCGGTGAAGTCTTCGCAACTGATTTATGAAATTGCGACCAATGCCAGTAACAAAATTGCTCCCGCCAGTGTTAGTTTGGCTGGATCGGGCGAAGCGAATAAGAAACGCTTCAAGATTGTGGTGCAAGGTTCTAAATTTGATACTCGTCGCCGCGTCAGCATGAGTACTTATCTAGTTGCAGGTGACAATATGACTTCCCAAATCCAACGGATTAACCGCACTTCTGGCAAAATCGTCAGTATTACCGAAGTTGCATAAGCTCTGATCTTTATTACTCCAATCTTTTCTGTCCTGCCAATTGGCAGGACAGTTTCGCCTTTACTCTTTTACGCCTGTTGAGTCATGAGCCTTGCGATCGCTACCCGTCAAATGGCAATTTTCGGACAAGATTTGACGATCAAGCTTGATAAACACAAGATTTTGGCATTTTAAATTTATTTATTCTCATTTGATTTTTCTTATTAACTTTTTATTGACTTCTTTTAAAAACTTAGAACTCATTAACACACCAACAAGCTATTTAACATGGTAACTACTTTTATAAATCCACTAGTAAATCCAGAAGCGAACCTTGGGGTTAGCAGATTCGATGAAACTGCACCAATCCAACTTTGGCAAAAGTCTTCTGAAGCTGATTTCGATTTGGTGATTCGAGCGGTCTATCGACAAGTATTGGGCAACGCTCATGTGATGGAAAGCGAGAGGTTGTCTGTTTCCGAGTCTCAACTGAGGCAAGGTGCCATTTCTGTACGGGAATTTGTGCGGCAGATCGCTCAGTCGGAGCTTTATCGAGCAAGATTTTTTGAGCCATGTTCGCGACTGCGATTAATCGAACTCAACTTCAAGCATTTGCTCGGTCGCGCTCCTGAAAGCGCCGCAGAAATCGCCGAACATTCTCAGTTACTCGATCGCGGAGGCTTTGAATCTGAGATTGATTCTTATATATATAGTGACGAATATCAAGAAGCATTTGGAGAAGATACCGTACCTTTTTATCGTGGGCATAAAACCCAGACGGGTAAAAAAATGGTCGGGTTTACGCATATGTTTCAACTATTGCGCGGATCAGCCAGCAGCGACAAAGATCCCAATCACCAAAATCGCTCTCGTCTAAATGCCTCTATTTTTAAAAATCGTCCCAGTGCGATCGCACCCCTCCAAGGCGCACCTTCACAATGGCCCCGTCCTGCGGCGATTACCGATATAAATCTACTCTTAGCCAAAGTTTTTGGGACAAAGAGCCAATCTCCCGATCGCTCTTTCAAACCAGTTGCGCCAACAGTGGCTGCTAGCGCAGAACGCCAACAGCAGTTTTATGAGGCATACCGACCCTTCAAAGAAACGGAACCCGTCGAGTTCTATGCAGGTTCTTCAGATGCAGATATCGAAGTTGTCATTCGTGCAGTTTACCGTCAGGTTTTAGGCAATGCTCATGTGATGGAGAGTGAGCGCCTAACCATTGCCGAATCGCAATTTAAGGGTGGTGAATTGAGTGTCCGCGAATTTGTGCGTCAGTTGGCAAAGTCTGAATTGTATCGTTCTCGGTTCTTTGATAGTTGCTATCGTTATCGGGCGATCGAACTCAACTACAAGCATCTGCTAGGACGTGCGCCCGATAATTTTGATGAAATGCGCTATCACAGCAGCGTTTTAGATCAAAACGGCTTTGAGGCAGACATTGATACGTATTTGGATAGTGATGAGTATCAGACTGCTTTTGGTGAAGCGATCGTTCCCTATTACCGAGGCTTCAGCACTCAGCCCAGTCAATCGATGCTGGAATTCACGAATATGCTCCAATTGTTGCGAAGTGCTTCTAGCAGCGACAAGGATCTTGCCACGAACAACAAACCCCAATTGACCAGAGCGATCATTCAAAACTCTCCCTATGGCAAGCTCAAGGTTAGTGATGTTGATGCCATCCTTGCCCAAGTCTTTAAGCCTAAACTCTCGCCGATCGCCTCATCTTGGGCAACCAGTGAAAAATTTGCGGCTGAGCAAGCTTTGCGGCAGACTCTTCTCGATCAAGATCTCGTAATCGAAAGTTTACAAAAACAGCTTGCAGATTTGAATCCTGTGGCAGCATTGGGGGCTTCCTATCTCAAGGATAGTTGGCAAGCATCTGTTGTCTCTGTGAGTAGTGATGTTTCGGCTTCATTATTACAACAAAAAGAAGACCAAATCGAAGTGATCGCGGCGTTGCAATCTCAGATTGCTGATGCTCGCCGATACGCAGCGATCGGTGATGCGCGAATTAATAAGTGGCGCAGTCGAGTTTTCAATAGTTAATAGAACCTCAATATTACCAGTTAAAAGTTTTGCTTCGCAAAACTTTTAACTGGTGTTACATGGAAGTTATTTTAAACACCATCAGGAGAACCAATAATGTCAATTCCACTTCTAGAATACAATCCCCTCTCTCAAAACCATCGTGTTGCTGGATTTGAAGTTCCTAGCGATGAGCATCCTCGGATTTATGCCACCGATAATCTACTGGCTGGTTCTGAGCTAGATATCCTGATCGCGGCAGCCTATCGCCAGATCTATAACGAACAACAGACGCTTTCTAAT
>CASBRC010000471.1 GCA_949128015.1 Synechococcales cyanobacterium PMM_0003 | reverse complement strand
TTACTGTCTAATCTTTCACTAGGAAGAGAGTAGTATCTTTGAATTGATTAAAAATGCTTTATGTGATCATTTTGCGATCGCATCATTTAGCTTGCCACTGCGAAAGCCTTCTAAGTCCAAGGTGATTGATGTATAACCATATTCACGCAATGTATGAGTAAGATCAGTGATCATCATCACAGACATAAATTCCTGTAAGCGATCGCAAGGTACTTCGATTTTGGCAGTATCACCCATTGAGCGTACTCGAATATCCCCTTTCCAACCGCGATCGCGTAAATACTGCTCAGCATTGCCCACGCGCCGCAATTTATCAATGGTGATTTCTTCACCGTAGGGAAAGCGCGAACTTAAGCATGGTTGCGAAGGCTTGTCCCACCAAGGCATTCCTAAATATTGCGACAACATACGGACTTCGATCTTGCTAATCCCGACTTCAGCGAGAGGCGATCGCACTCCACGTTCCTTGGCTGCTTGAATTCCCGGCCGATAGTCTTGCAGATCGTCAGCATTTAAGCCATCGACGACATAGCCATAGCCCATGCTCTTAGCGAGAGGTTTGAGCGTGTCATGTAGTTCGCTTTTGCAGAAATAGCAACGATTAATCGGGTTTGAGGTGTAATTGGGGTTATTCATCTCATCGGTTTGCACGATTTGATGTTTGATACCCATAAATTCAGCTTGTACTTGGGCGGCGGCGAGATCGGCGGGTAATAGCGACGGTGAGTTTGCCGTAATCGCTAAAGCGCGATCGCCTAAAATATCAAAGGCAACTTTGGCGACAAGGGTACTATCAATGCCGCCCGAATAGGCAACAAGAATTTCGGCTGATTCATTAAAAATTTGACGTAAGCGATCAAGCTTGTCGGACAACTTATCGGACAAAGTGGCATTTAACATAAAAAATATTTACAGCGCTTTGCGCTGAACTTAAAAATTATGTTGAAAGTGCTGCTTTGCAGCACTTTCAACACAGTAAATAGAGAAAGCGCTTTGCGCTTTCTCTATTTATTTTTGCAACTGCGCTAAACGCGCCTTCAGAATTTCCTGCTGTTTCAAAGATTCTTCCAATTCCGCCCGAGCCGTTGCGACAACTTCGGGCGGTGCTTTTTTGACATAGCCTTCATTATTTAAACGTCCTTGGCTAGATGCGATCGCACTTTCGAGCTTCTTAAGAGTGCGATCTAGTTTGGCAACCAACTGCCCAATATCCACTACTCCTACCAGAGAGACAATTGCTTGTACCGTACCAACTACGCCTGCGATCGCTTCTTCAGTTGCTGATTCATCGACTGAGGCGGCGATTGTTAAATCTTCAACCTTGGCAAGATCGAGAATATAACTTTTGCCAGCTTCGAGTAAAGTGCGTTCGCGATCGCTGTCGGATTGCAAAATCACTTTAACCTTCAGACTAGGCTTAATCTCAGCTTCAGCCCGAAGATTGCGAATCGTGCGGATCGTACCAATGATCAGTTTGAACTGTTCTTCTAGTTCTTCGTTGATATAAGTTGTGTCAATTTCGGGATAGAGCTGAATTGCTAAGACAGGTCGATCGCTGGATGGTTCGCTTGTGCCATAGGTGAGCAATTGCCAGATCTCCTCGGTAACGTGGGGCATAAACGGATGCAGTAGACGCAAAATGCCATCTAATACAAAAGCGAGAGTCTGTTGTACGGTAGCGCGAGAAACTGGATCAGCATCTTCCTGCAAACGGGACTTAACTAATTCGATATACCAATCACAAAAATCACCCCAGAAAAATTCATATATGCTTCTAGTGGCTTCACCCATGCTATAAGCATCAAGCTGTTCACGAACTTGTAACACCGTTTGAGCATAACGCGACAAAATCCAGCGATCGGCAAGTTCTAAATTCTCAGTATTAAAATTCGCACTGCGAGTTTCAATACTATTAAGATTCATCATCACAAAGCGCGAAGCATTCCAGAGCTTATTTGCGAAATTGCGAGCAGTTTCTACTGTCGTCGATTCGTCGGTTTTGCGATTGTAATCAAGACGAATATCTTGCCCTGCACCAGTTACTTCTTTAACCAAAGAGTAACGTAACGCATCAACACCATACTTATTAATCAGAATTAATGGATCGATGCCGTTGTTTTTGGACTTAGACATCTTCTGATTATTTTCATCGCGCACTAGTCCATGTATATAAACAGTATGGAAAGGCATCTTGCCCGTGAAATATCCCGCCATCATCGTCATCCGCGCCACCCAGAAGAAAATAATGTCGAAGCCAGTAACTAGCACACTCGTAGGATAAAAAGTCTCAAAGTCCTGTGTCTGCTCTGGCCAGCCAAGCGTGGAGAATGGCCACAAACCTGACGAAAACCATGTGTCAAGTACATCTGGATCGCGCTCTAGAGTTACGTCTTCACCAAATTTGGCTTTAGCCTGTGCATAAGCCTCAGCTTCTGTTTTTGCGACAAAAATTGTGCCGTCGGGCGCATACCAAGCAGGAATCTGATGTCCCCACCACAGTTGCCGAGAAATACACCAATCTTTGAGCCGAATTAGCCAATCTCGATATACTTTCCCCCAGCGATCGGGTACGAAAGTGGGCGAATTTTGTTTGTCAAACTGTTCCAACGCAAAGTTTGATAGCGGCTTAATATTTACAAACCATTGAATCGAAAGCAATGGCTCCACAGGCACTTTGCCACGCTCGGAATAGGGAACAGTGTGGGTATAGTCTTCAATCTTTTCGACTAAGCCCATTTCATCAAGCTTAGCAATGATGTTCTTCCGCGCAACAAAGCGATCTTGTCCTTGAAATTCGCCGCCATTCTCATTAATCGAGCCATTTTTATTAAGAATATTGATCAATGGAAGCTGATGACGTTTGCCCATTTCAAAGTCATTTGGATCGTGAGCAGGAGTGATTTTGACACAACCACTGCCAAAGGCTTTATCAACGTATTGATCGCCAATAATCGGAATCTCACGATTCATGATTGGCAACATAATCGTTTTGCCAATCAGATGCTTGTAGCGATTGTCTTCAGGATTAACGGCAACGGCAGTATCGCCCAGCATTGTTTCTGGGCGAGTAGTCGCGACAACTAAATGTCCAGAGCCATCGGCTAACGGATAGCGAAAATGCCAGAGATGACCGTTGACTTCTT
>CASBRC010000470.1 GCA_949128015.1 Synechococcales cyanobacterium PMM_0003 | reverse complement strand
TCAACGGGTTTTAGCTTTGAGCCAAGAACTTTAGTTCTTGGCTTATCCCGAACTGACGTTAATTAAAATGGAATATCGTCATAATCGGGCGCATTGGCTGCGGGTGATGCCATAGGTACATAATTTGACATCGGTACGCTGTTACTAGGTGCAGGATTAGCAGGTGGATTTGTATGTGCAGGGGCAGGGGATGCATTGCTAGGGAATGCATTGCTAGCAGTACTACCACCTCCAAAACTATGAACTCGTTGGGCAATTAGTTCGGTGCGTTTTTCTTTGTAAGTACCACGATCGACTGTATCCAGACGCAGACGACCTTCAACGACAACTTGGTCGCCTTTGTGATATTTCTCAACCATCTCATCTGCTAGATTATTCCAGCCCACGACCTTGATACGATAAGGAGCATCTTCAGCGCGTCCGCCTGCAAACTGGACAAGAAATGACGCGATCGAGCTTTGATTATCAGGAGTTCTGCGTAGCTCTGGATCGGTCAGCACTTCCGCCATTAAGACAATAGAGTTCATAGGTGATTTATCAAAAGCTTAGGATTTGACTTTATCAGCCATCATAACGCGATCATCCAAAAATTAGAATATGAAACCAATTTTGGCAGCAATTTTCATTGTAAAAATTTATTTTTTAAAAAGTAAATTTTGGAGTTTGCAGGGCTATAAGCGCTGCAAACTCCAAAATTATTTTCATGATCAGATCAGGCAAAATCTTGAGTGCAATAGCACACATCAGCATGTATACTTTTGCTGATTATCAAGCTGCTATGCTGCACTTAGGATTAGTCACGCAATATGCTGACCGTCAATGCAATCATCATCAGTACTATCATTCTCGATGTTGGGATTCAGTCCGTGATTATCGACAGAATATTTCGAGCAAAACAAGGTAATAGACAGCGGGAAGAAGTGGAAGAAGAAAACCTTACTCGCTATGAGTCCAACACATCTAGCGATCAACCCAAAGGCTGGGAATTTAAAATCTTGCGTACTGGTAGCGGTGGTTTTCGCAGTCGCAAGGTTTTAAACAAAGTCTGCGCTGAAGAGTCGCAAGCAGGTTGGATTCTACTAGAAAAACTTGATGATCATCGATTACGGTTTCGTCGTCCGATCACGGCTCGCGATCGCGATAATCAGAGCAAAATCGATCCCTACCGTACTCGCTATGGCATCGCTGAAATCGTAGAAACTTGGACAACGATCATTGTGTTGCTAGCAATCATGAGTGGTGCAGCAATCTTTGGGTTTACGGCAATGAATCGATTCTTTGGTGATTGGCAAACGCGCTCTGTGCAGAACGCTCCGCGCACTGGCAATAATAACGGCATCCGTCAGGCTCCTACTCCCAATACTAACGCTAAGCCTAATCCTCCCCCACAATAGGTACAAAGTAATTTTTTTCGCTGCACTAAGGGAGCAGCAATAAATTAGAGTGCCAAGTGGTATGGCTTCGACTCCGCTCAGCCATCGATGGCTGAGCGGAGTCGAAGCCAGTCTCACAGATGGTTGGAACTTTATTTTTGTGCATGTCCCTAGTTGCTGTATCCAGCCTATTGAGGCTTTCGAGGAGAGATCGATAAAGATGCCGCTTCGCGGCATTTTTATCGATCTCTCTGGGTTTTACGACAATGCAAAGCTTTATATGTTTGTAAGGAGAATTAAATGAGAGCTATTTTGATGACCGCAGCAGGCGATCCCAATGTGCTGCAATTAGTGGATGTTCAGGAACCAACGATTCAATCTCCGACCGAAATGTTGGTGCGACTCAAAGCTGCGGGTATCAATCCCATTGACACCAAACTACGAAGCCGAGGCACATTTCAGCCTGATCGCCTACCTTCAATTCTCGGTTGTGATGGTGCGGGGATCGTCGAAGCGATCGGTGCAGATGTAACTAAATTTAAAGTTGGCGATGAAATTTATTTCTGCAATGGTGGTTTAGGGTTGCATCAAGGTAACTACGCCGAACTGACCACCATTGATGAAAAATTCGCTGCCCATAAACCAAAATCCCTCAGTTTTGAGGAAGCTGCCGCCGCTCCACTGGTGCTAATCACCGCGTGGGAAGCCCTATACGATCGCAGTAATTTACAATCATCAACTAGTTGCAATGTCCTCATCCACGCAGGTGCAGGCGGAGTCGGTCACGTGGCAATTCAGTTAGCCAAACTCAGGGGTGCAAATGTCTGTACTACTGTTGGTTCTGAGGCTAAGGGAAGATTTGCAAGAGATTTGGGTGCAGACTTAGCGATTGCCTATAAGCAAACTGATTTTGTCCAAGCTGCGATCGCATGGACAAATGGTGAAGGTGTCGATATCGCCTTTGATACAGTTGGGGGCAAACTGATCGAGCAAACTTTTCCTGCCGTCAAAGTCTATGGCGATCTCGTCACTATCCTTGAACCACCAACTGACATAAGTTGGAAAGTTGCCCGCACCCGCAACTTGAGATTTAGCTTTGAACTGATGCTGACCCCAATGTTGCTCGGTAATACTGCTCTACAAATCCTACAAGCCAAAATTCTCAGTGAATGTGCAATATTATTTGATACAGGTAAGCTAAAAATCCACGTCAGCGATGTGTTTCCGCTTGCTGATGTGGCGAAAGCGCATCAATTACTGGAAACTGGCTCAATGACAGGAAAAATTGCGATCGCAATTTAATTTTTTTTGACTACTCTATCGGACTCAGGTTATTTTTATGTCAACATCTCAAGCCCCAATCCAGTTTTTGACTTTGGAAGAAGCCCATGCGATCGATAGAGCCATGCTTTCAATGATGGAAAAATTTATGACTCGGATCACGATTTCATCGTTACGGATCATTACCAAAATTGCTCAAGATCTGAAGATTCATGCTGAAGATCTGGCAGCTAGCCAAATCGTGCAATGGATTGAGCGGGACTCCCAAATTCGTGATGAACAAGGTGAAGATGTCGCATTTTTAAAATGGACATCCCCCCATAATGATCTCGATTTTGAAGATACTCGACAGGATGAAGTTACGTCTGCCAAGCTTTCTAGCCATGAGAAATTCCTCACCCGTATGGTGATTTCAGCAATACAAGTATTAGTTGCGATCGCTAAGGATTGCAGCACTAACCTTGAAAATTTGACCCTAGCACAAATAATTTCTTGGGTAGAACACGATGCTAAAGTTAAACGTGAACAAGGTATCGAGGCAGCATTTCTATCATGGTGACATCCAAAGTCTTGAACTACATAACTCCGCCATAAATCGCAGATTCTGCATTGCTAATCCATGTCCAAAGCTGGTCGCCATAGGAAAAATGCCACCATTCATTGGGATGTCTTTGGAAGCCGCTATGGGTCATGACTTGGTTTAGTAATTTGCGATCGCGACTAAACTCTATCACTTGAGCATTACGAAAAGTTACAAAATAGTTTGGTAAAGAGCGATCGCTAATTTTAGTTTAGATCCAACGTTGTACAGCTTCAACTGTGTCAGTCGGCTTCGTGTTAAAACACAATTTGGCTTGAGGCGCATGAACGTGTACGGCGTTAATTAACTTTTCAAATAGTAAGAAGTTTCCTGCGATCGTTCGTATACCTGCACCGATGACGATGCAATCGAACTGCTTGTCTTTTAGCGTGTTTTGTACAACTGATTCAGCAGTCTCACCTAAATCAGTTAAGCATAACTGTACATCGTATCCATTGTTAGTCAAGCTGTCTTTTGCCGCATTGAGACCTGCTAACACTTTCTCTGCATCCATGTTAGGGAAAGCGGCGTAGTCAGGATCTTTAAAATCTATGAGTGTTGGTTCTATGCCAATCACCAAGATATTTTTTTTGTTAGTCATACCTATCTCCAGCTTGATGCAATTACTGCCACAATTGTATATCAGCATCGTTTTTGTTCAAAGTCTTGAACTAGATAACACCTCCATAAATTGCAGTTTTCTGATTACTAATCCATGCCCAAAGCTGATCGCCGTAGGAAAAATGCCACCATTCATTAGGATGTCGTTGGAAGCCGCTATGGGTCATGACTTGGTTTAGTAATTTGCGATCGCAATGAAACTCTATCTCTAACGCATCACGAGAATTTGCAAAATAATTAGGCAAAGAGCGATCGCTAATTTCATCGATCGGCGAACCCATACTTCTTTCTTTTATAGTATCCCCGCCGAAGGTGGGGATACTATAAAAAGTTATATCGATCGCTGCACCCGTACTGTGCGGCGGCGGCGTTTTAGGGTCATGACTAGGAATTGCCCAAAATTTCATCACTTCTGACATAAGTGATTTTTTTTGTTCTTCACTAAGAGAGTTTATTTTTAAGCCTTTAGATTCTGACAATTGCGCGAAACTATAATCCACCATAAATTGTTGTACAGGGATCGGGCGATAGGCATCAAAAATTGCGATTTGCCAATTCGGGCGAATGGTTTGCAAATAAATTTGCGATCGCCTTAATCTTTCTAAAATTCCTTGGCGCACAAAAAAAGGACTGCGATCGACATAGGGTGCGCCTAAAGTCACATAAGCATGAGGCTCAATTTTAATAATGTCATCAGCGATCGCCACTAGAGGCTCACCACATTCTGCGATCGGAATATTTTGGTATGGTTTCATTTTCAAAGAAAAGATAAAAAGGCGGATCTTCTGAGTTTAAGGTATACGATACTTTCTATCTCAATGAAGTCGGCTAATGTTTCATCAAAGTCATCGGGTAATGGAATACGAATGTTCCTTTTAAGATTCTGACTCGACGTTTTCTGGCTGGTGGCGCATCTTGGGCAACTTCTCGTTTGAGTGGTTCTAACCTCTAGGCTATGGTTTGCAAGATTTCTATATCTAGAGTTTGTGTAGTAGTTGTCACCGTTTAATCTCCTCCATATAGCTAATTTTATTTTTTAGGTTTGGCTTCAAGTCCTGCTTTAAAGGCGGTAAGAAAAACTTCAACAAAATCATTTTTGGCAATTTTTTTGATGGCTTCAAATGCACCTGCTGTGAGAGCTGCAACTAAACGATCTTTAAGAGTTGGTTTGTTTTCTATCTCTTCCATTGCGGCGGCGGTGATGATTTCTTTGCCTGCTTCGCTGGTGGGATTGGAGATTTGAGGAACGATTCCTTGCAAAATTTCAACGAGTTCATTTGCTAGTTCTTGGGTGTTGGGATCATCTATGCCATAGTAGTTGTTTTGTGTGCCGATGTTGTCGCCTGTGACGGTTTGATCACCTGCGATGACTTGTCCGACGGGGGCGTGGAAGTTGAAGGTCATATTTTTTAGGGTGGGTAATATGTTGTATTTTGCTGTAGCCAGATCTTGCCATCTTTGATGTCAAAATGTAGAAC
>CASBRC010000469.1 GCA_949128015.1 Synechococcales cyanobacterium PMM_0003 | reverse complement strand
TCGACATGGAGCAGTATGAGTTTAAATCCCTCACATTGCAAATTCTCAAGCAAGTATTAACAGAGCCAGAATTTTGCGATCGCACTGATGTCGGCATCACTTTGCAAGGTTATCTACGCGATAGCGAGCAGGATTTGCTCGCTCTTGTCGAATGGGCAAAGCAACGTGGTAAGCCTGTCACCGTGCGCTTAGTCAAAGGCGCATATTGGGATCGCGAGACAATTCGCTCCTATCAACATGGTTGGGCTTTGCCAGTATTCTCGGACAAGATTTCCACCGATGCTAATTATGAGCGCTTGATTCAGATTCTGCTCGAAAATCATCAATATCTCTATGCCGCGATCGGCAGCCATAATGCTCGTTCTCTAGCTAAGGCGATCGCAATCGTCCAGACCCTAAATATCCCCAGTCGCGCCTTTGAAGCCCAATGTCTTTATGGCATGGGTGAAAAGTTTGCGAAGGCGATCGCCGATATGGGTTATCGGGTGCGCGTCTATTGTCCCTTTGGCGATTTGATTCCCGGAATGTCGTATCTGATTCGCCGTTTGTTAGAGAACACTGCGAATAGTTCCTTCCTTCGCATGAGTGGCAGTGAGTCACGCTCTATTAATGAGCTAGTCGCTGCACCAATGATGACCGATCGCGATCTTAACTATCTAAAAAATGGGAAGGGCGCACCCGCAATTAACACTTTTGATGGATTTGTGAACTCTAGCGATCGCGACTATGCCATAACTAGCGATCGCGAAGCTGTCCAATTAGCACTACAAAAGGTTCACGCTCAACTAGGCAAGACCTATTTGCCGATCATCAATGGTCAAGCCGTTCAAACCGATGAACATATTGAATCAGTCAATCCTGCTAACTCTTCGCAAATTGTCGGCAAAATCGGGCTAGCCAGTATCGAGCAAGCCGATGAAGCAGTTAAATCTGCCAAAACTGCCTTTGCAGGATGGAAGAAACTCAGTGCGAAACAACGGGGCGATATTCTTCGTAAAGCGGCTGACATCATGGAAACTCAGCGAGAAGAACTAACTGCATGGATTTGTTGGGAAGTTGCCAAGCCAATTCGTGAAGGTGATGCCGAAGTCTCCGAAGCAATCGATTTCTGTCGCTACTATGCCAAGGAAATGGAACGTCTCGAAAGTGGCGAACAGCGCAATATTCCCGGAGAAGATAACACATACATCTATCAACCTCGCGGTGTAGTCGTCGTGATTTCGCCTTGGAATTTCCCCTTTGCGATCGCATTAGGAATGAGTGTCGCTGCGATCGCCGCAGGTAATACCGTCATCCTCAAACCCGCCGAACAATCTTCAGTAATTGGCTCGAAGATCGCGGAAGTTCTCCAAGCCGCAGGATTGCCGACTGGTGTATTCACCTATCTTCCTGCTAAGGGTTCGACCGTTGGTTCTCATTTAGTCAAACATCCTGACGTACATCTAATCGCTTTCACAGGTTCGCAACAAGTCGGCTGTCAGATTGTCTCCGAAGCCTCAATTTTACGTCCCAAGCAAAAACACATGAAGCGTGTAATCGCTGAAATGGGCGGCAAAAATGGCATCATCGTTGATGAAAGCGCCGATCTCGATCAAGCCGTAGTCGGTGTGATGAACTCCACCTTTGGATTTGCGGGTCAAAAATGTTCGGCTTGTTCCCGTGCGATCGTGCTTGCGCCTGTCTATGACAATTTCCTAGAGCGATTAGTCGAAGCAACTCGCTCTCTTAAAGTCGGCGAAGCCCATCTACCCGACACCAAGCTCAGCGCCGTTATCGATGGTGCTGCTCAAAGGAATATCCAAGGCTACATTGCTAAAGGCAAAGAAACTGCAAAACTTGCCTATGAAGGACAAGTTCCCGATCATGGCTTCTATGTCAGCCCGACTATTTTTAGCGATGTCGATCCTGATAGTGCGATCGCCCAAGAGGAAATCTTTGGTCCCGTGCTAGCCGTGATCAAGGCACAGAGTTTTGATGAAGCAATTGCGATCGCAAATGGCACAAACTTCGCTCTCACTGGCGGCTTATATTCGCGCACACCTTCCCATATCGAACGCGCCTATCGCGAGTTTGAAGTAGGCAATCTCTACATCAATCGCGGCATCACAGGCGCATTAGTCGATCGCCATCCCTTCGGTGGTTTCAAGCTAAGCGGTATCGGCTCAAAGGCTGGCGGACGCGATTATCTATTGCAGTTCCTCGAACCGCGATCGATTACTGAGAATACTCAGCGTCAAGGCTTTGCGCCGCTTGATGGTATTGAGTAAGTACAGAGGGGGCTTTACGCCCCTTTATCCTTCTCCAATCATATGTGCCATCTAACGGTATAAATATTTCACTGTATTGAGTTTCTAGATCTTGTATAATATTCATCAAGCTAGGATATTTTTGCTAAATTTAAAACAATCTAAGTAAATATAAAATGTTATGCATATACGGAAAGTTGAAATTAAAAACTTATGGGGAAATGATTTTTCATGGACACTCAATGAAGACGTAAATGTTTTGATTGGCAAAAATGGTTCAGGAAAATCGACCATACTAAGGATGATTCACGAAGCGGTATTACCTATTGAAGATAGTAAGTTAAATTTTAGATTGTTTGACTCTATCGATGACATAATTATTGAGCTTGAAGATGATATTGTGATCCGAGTTAATAGTGACAGTAGAACTATAACAGGAAATGAAGAAATCATTGATTACAAATTGAATGCAACATTACTTAACACCTTTGATGTTGTTGAAAAGAGTTTTGATCCAAATACTACATTGCTTGACTATAAACTTGATAATTTAAAACGAGAATTTACTATCTATCAAAGAGATTTATCTAATCAAGTAGAAAATGTTTTTACAATTGATGATAAAATATCAAGAAGAAATCAATTAGATAGAATTGAATCTATCTATGAAACTAAAAACATATTTAGTAGTATTT
>CASBRC010000468.1 GCA_949128015.1 Synechococcales cyanobacterium PMM_0003 | reverse complement strand
TCGCTGGATCGATGTGTTTCTAGAAACTATTGCGGAATCTAAAGATCCAGCAAATAAAGAGATTTGGGTAAATACTTCCGAAGCCGAAGTCAATCCTGCTTTTAGTCCATTGTATGAACTTTCCAAACGGGCGATCGGTGACTTAGTAACTTTGCGCCGCCTTGATACGACTTGCACGATTCGCAAACTGATTTTGGGGCCATTTAAAAGTAATCTCAATCCCTATGGTGTAATGTCAGCGAGTTTTGTGGCTTGGGCGATTGTTGCTTTAGCTCAACGCAATTTCCGCGATATCATAGTTACGATCAACCCGATTACATTTATTGCTTATCCGCTCAAAGAATTTTTGCGATCGCTCTACTTTCGACTCTTTTCGCGCCCTGTCAAATAATTTTCATATGAATCCTCTGAATCCTTTATTACAAACAGAAATTTGTCAGTTCATTCGTGAGATTGGTCAAAAAGCAATTCATCTAAGAGGATTGGGCTTTCAAGTTGATGAAAAAGGCTTTGATGATTATGTAACAAATGTCGATCGCGAACTTGATCAGCTCTTAAGTCAAAGGTTTCAGGGCTGGTTTCCTGATGATGTGGTGATTAGTGAAGAAAATACGCGATCGCAAAAACTCTGGCAACAATATTCTCAACTGAATCAAAAGTACTGGTTTATCGATCCTATTGATGGCACTGATGACTTTATTCATGGACGAGACTTTTATTCGGTGATGGTCGGTGTATTAGAAGCATCTCAGCCAGTACTGGGTTGGATCTATGCACCCAAAAGCGATTGCCTATATTTTGGGGGAACTGCGATTAATGGTCTATTTACAGTCACAAATGGTAATGTGCCTGAAGTTTTATATATCCATGAGCCAATGGGCTTAAGTTGCGATCGCATAATCGTCAGTAAAAAAGACGATCTCGCCTATGGTGAGGCAATTCGCGCCGCCGTTCCTAATGTCGAGTTTTATAGCCTTGGCAGTTTTGGCTTAAAGGTAATGGAAGTGGTGCAGGGTCGAGCTAGTGCCTATATCTATCTTAATCGCCGCGTTAAGTTATGGGATACAGTTGGACCATTTGCGATCGCCAAAGCCGCAGGTTTAATTTGTTGCGATCTTGAGGGTCGCGAAATTGGCTTTGGCTATGATGATATTAATCCTGAGAATTTGACGCATAATCAAGTAATTGTGATTGGTTGGTCAAGATTTATTGATGGATATCTTGAGGCGATTGAGAAGGAATTAGGAATTAAGTAGGCTGTGGCGCATACTGTGCATGCGCCACAGCTTTTTTGGGTTTAGATTTCTTTTGCCTATCTACTTATATGTGTAAGATCATAACCATGCAAACCTCATGATATTGATATGAAGTTATTTCCTTGCCACAATACGTCTCTGTCGGCTATTTCTTTGGTGGCTTTGCCTTTGTTGGTGTCTTTTGCACCTTTGCCACAGGTTGTTTTAGCGGAGGAGTTAGGAGCAAATTTGAGTCTTGTGGCACAGGCAGATCGTAAAGCAGAGGCAGATCGGCTATTGCAACAAGGAAATCAACAATTTCAAACTAGTCAATTTGAAGCAGCGTTACAGTCATGGGAACAAGCCTTAACCATCTATCGCGCCATCAAAGATCGACAGGGTGAGGGACAGTCGCTCGGAGGTCTGGGAATTGCTTACCGAAATCTCGGCAAATATGACAAGGCGATTGAGTTTCATTTGCAAAGCTTAGCGATCGCAAGGGAAATCAAAAATCGCGAAGGAGAGAGCCTTTCGCTCGGAAATCTGGGAAATGCTTACTATAATCTCGGCAAATATGACAAGGCGATTGAGTTTCAGTTACAAAGATTAGCGATCGCAAGGGAAATCAAAGATCGACGGGGTGAGGGAGCATCGCTCGGAAATCTGGGAATTGCTTACTATTCCCTCGGTAAATATGAAAAGGCAATTGAGTTCCATTTGCAACGCTTAGCGATCGCAAGGGAAATCAAAGATCGACTGGGCGAAGGAAATGCACTCGGAAATCTGGGACTTGCTTACGATGTTCTCGGCAAATATGAAAAGGCAATTGAGTTCCATTTTCAACGCTTAGCGATCACAAGGGAAATTAAAGATCGACTGGGTGAGGGACAGTCGTTCGGGAATCTGGGAATTGCTTACTACTCTCTCGGCAAATATGACAAGGCGATTGAGTTTCATTTACAAAGTTTAGCGATCGCAAGGGAAATCAAAGATCGACTGGGTGAGGGACAGTCACTCGGAAATCTGGGGCTTGCTTACTACTCTCTCGGCAAATATGACAAGGCGATTGAGTTTCATTTGCAACGCTTAGCGATCGCAAGGGAAATCAAAGATCGACTGGGTGAGGGACAGTCGATCGGGAATCTGGGAATTGCTTACTACTCTCTCGGCAAATATGACAAGGCGATTGAGTTTCATTTGCAAAGCTTGGTGATCGCAAGGGAAATCAAAGATCGAGATGGAGAGAGAGGTTGGCTTAATAATTTGGGAGTTACTTTTAAGAATCTTAAACAACCCGAACTAGCGATCCTCTTTTACAAACAATCCGTCAATGTCATTGAATCTATCCGCCAAGATAACAGAAAACTGAGCAAAGACGAACAAGAATCTTATTTAGACACCGTTGAAAAGACCTATCGTTCGCTCGCTGACTTACTTCTTAAACAAGGACGAGTCATGGAATCTCTACAAATCCTTGACCTTCTTAAAGTGCAAGAACTCGAAGACTATCTCAAGAATGTCAAAGGTAATGAGCGATCAGCGCAAGGAGTGAGAATCTTAGAGCCAGAAAAAGCGATTAGCACTCAGCTTTCAGCACTCAGCTTTGAGAATAGCGCAGACATCAATCGCCAACTTGTCCGCCAACTCCAACAAATACCAAAATCGGAAATCAACAAAGTTCCCGACTATCTCCAACAAATCCCACAGGGATCAGTACTGCTTTATCCCTTGATTTTAGAAGACCGATTAGAAATCATTCTCTTCTCACCCAACACGCTCCCCATCAGCCGCACCGTCAACATCTCCAAAGCAAAACTAGAAGAACTAGTTCTGGATTTTAGAAATGGACTTCGTGATGATAGCTCCGATGACTACAAAGCATCTGCGATCGCACTTTACAACTTACTAATTAAACCCATCGAAGCCGAACTCATTCAAGCCAAAGCCACTACAATTCTCTATGCACCCGATGGCATGCTGCGTTATATTCCTCTCGCCGCATTTTATGACGGCAAACAATACCTAGTTGAGAAATACCAAGTCAGCAACCTCATCGCCTATACCCTCTCTGACTTTTCACCAAGGCAAAAAACTCAACCCAACATCCTCGCAGGTGCATTTGGCGGTAAAGCTAATGAGCTAAAGTTTGGACAGCAAGGTTTACCCGCTACGATTAAAGAAGTCCAAGCGATCGCAAATTCTTTTCAAAACTCAGACATCCTAACTGGAGAAAACTTTAGTCGCCAAGCGATCGAAGCCAAATTCAAAAATCATAATATTTTGCACCTAGCCACCCATGCAGAATTTAATGCAGGTGCGCCAGAAAATTCATTCATCATTTTTGGCAATGGCGACAAAATCCGTCTCAGTGAAATAAACGATTGGCAACTCCCCAATATAGATTTGATCGTTCTCAGTGCCTGTCAGACAGGATTAGCAGGAACACTTGGAAATGGTGTAGAAATATTAGGCTTTGGGTATCAGGTACAGAAGGCAGGAGCAAAAAATGCGATCGCATCGCTCTGGAAAGTCGATGATGCAGGTACGCAAGCTCTCATGGATGCTTTTTACAACGAGTTACAAAAAGGCAATGTCACCATTGCCGAATCATTACGAAGGGCGCAAGTATCGCTAATCAAATCACCAAAATTCAACCATCCATTTTACTGGTCAGCATTTTTTGCGATCGGTAATGGTCTATAGCAAAACCCAAAAAGCTGTGGCGCACGCTGCGCGTGCGCCACAGCTTTTTGGGTTTTGGGTTTAATTATGTTTGCCTGCTTAAACAAATGGGTAAATAAATTCGTTAAACTTGAATGAGTCTACTCAAGACACAAGGTAAAGAAAAAATGGTCGCAACGATCGCAAAACCGATGAGTTTAGAAGCATTTCTGGAAAGCCCTGAGACTGAACCCGACTCAGAATTTATTAATGGAGCAATCAAGCAGAAACCAATGCCACAGGGTAAACATAGTTTGTTACAAGGCAAGCTGAGTACAGTTATCAATCAAGTAACTGAATTACCAAAAATTGCTTACGCTTTTCCCGAACTACGCTGTACCTTTGGCGGCGCGTCAATTGTTCCTGACATTGCCGTGTTTCGTTGGGAGCGCATTCCCCTCGACGAGGATGGGCAAGTAGCTAATAAATTTTTAACCTATCCCGATTGGACTATTGAGATTCTATCGCCCAATCAAGGAACAGAGAATGTGTTAGAGAACATATTGCATTGTATTGAGCATGGGACTGAACTCGGATGGCTAATTGTACCTGAGAAGAAACATATCTTTGTAATTAGCAGCGAGCGCCGCATTCAGATTGTCAGGGGAGAGAACATTTTGCCGATGCTTAGTGGAATTGATTTAGAGTTAACAGCCAATCAAGTTTTTGAATGGCTCAGTATTTAGCGTATAAGTAGGCAAGCATAATTAAACCCAAAACCCAAAAAGCTGTAGCGCACGCGCAGCGTGCGCTACAGCTTTTTGGGTTTTAAGGTTTCTTTTGCCTACCTACTTATTATTTGGACAGCATTTTTTGCGATCGGTAATGGGCTGTAGAATAGACCTTGACAAACGCTCTAAACCATTCCATGTTCACCTTCGCACTGCCCAAAGGCTCACTATTAAAAGACTCGATCCGCTTACTCCAAGGAGTCGGGCTGGACTTTAGCGCATTTCTCGATGCATCTAACCGTCAACTGCAAATCACCGATCCGACAGGAACCGCTAAAGCACTGCTAGTAAGAGCGCAAGATGTCCCTGTATATGTAGAATATGGACAGGCGCAAGCTGGCATCGTTGGCGAAGACGTACTGCGCGAAAAAACTCCTAAAGTAGCAAAACTGCTTGACTTGGGCTTTGGTGGCTGTCGAATGTCGATCGCAGTTTCAGGCGAGAGCCGTTATCGATCGCCCCTAGACTTGCCGCCCCACAGCCGCATTGCCTCCAAATATGTCGGTTGCGCCCAGACCTATTTTGACAGCATCGATCTGCCCGTAGAAATTATTCCTTTGTATGGCTCGGTGGAGCTAGGTCCAATTACAGGTATGGCTGAAGCGATCGTGGACTTAGTTTCGACAGGCAAGACCCTCAAGGACAATGGGCTAATCGAAATTGAAGTTTTATATCAAAGCACAGCCAGATTTATTGGACATCCGCTTAGTTATCGCTTATATAACGATCGCTTTAGTGAGTTGATGAGCCAGATGCAAGTTACGGCTTAACAAAAAAAGAAGCGCTTCGCGCTTCTTTTTTCTAATCAGTGAGTTTGCCCCATGCTGCTTGCGCTGCTTTTTGGATACGGCTCACAGTTTTGGAGACTTTTTTCTCTAGCTTTTTCTCGACATTTTCTAAAGCATCATTCACGGACTCAACTGCCCAGCTATCAAATTCTTCAAGGCGATCGCGAACTGAGTCAACCTGTTTATCGACATTTCGATGGGCTTTTCTTAAATTTTTGTCATACTGCTGTTGGGCTACTTCAGAAACAGTATCAACCGCAGTGTGAATAGTTTTTTCGATCTGACGCTTGATATCTTTTGGTTTTTTGGACATCGTGGTAACTCCTGAGTGTTTCACTGCAAAAGTATGAGTTTCAATTATCATATCGCTATAGCTTGGGTAGCAAGTACGCTAATGACACAAGATTTTAAAGAAGATTTTTATCAACAGGGTTTAATCAAGGCGAAATCTGGCGATCGCTATGGGGCGGTGCAAGCATTTAGCTGTGCGATCGCAACTAACTCAAAATTGGCTGAAGCGTATTATCAACGTGGACTAGTCCTGTTTGATTTGAGCGATCATCAAGGTGCGATCGCAGACTATGACCAATCAATCAGCCTGAAACCTGATGCGATCGATGTGTATATTGCTCGAAGTCTGACCCGCATTGCGATCGCCGATATTGTCGGCGCACAGGCTGATATTGCTCAAGCTCTAGAGCTTAATCCCAAATCTGCGATCGCGCACCAATTATTGGGATTGACTTATAAACAACAAAATCAAATCGAAAAAGCAATCGCTACCTATAAAAAAGCAGCTAGCCTATTTTTAGAACTACGCGACGAAGATAATTGTCGGCGTTGTATCGAGAGCTATAAACCTCTAGAAGCAATATTGCCACCATCAACCGTCGATATTTTTGCTCAAGTTGAGCAGCGAATTGCCAATAGCGACTATACCAACGCCTTGATCGATCTCAATTGGATGCTCCAAATCGATCCTAAAAATGTCAAAGCTTTTTGTCTGCGCGGCTTAACACTTGGTAAGCTTGGCGATCCTCAATTGGCAATTAAAGATCTTAATCAAGCAACTTTCTTGGAGCCACAAAACCTCGAAGTTCGCATCAGTCGCGGCAGAATTCGCACCGAGATTGGGGACGCTCAGGGGGCGATCGCAGATTTTAATGAGCTACTGCGCGAATATCCTAGCAATGCCGAAATTTATTGCGATCGCGCTAAAGCACATCTAAAACTCAAGGACTATCGCACTGCGATCGAAGACTTTTCGCGATCGCTGTCCCTAAATAACCATAGCCCTCAACTATATTGCGATCGGGCTGTTGCCCGATATGACTTTGGCGATCTTAAAGGTGCGATCGATGATTATCAACAAGCTGCAAATATTTGGTTTAACCAATCGATGATGGAGCGTTATCGCTATGCCCTAGATCGGATCAATCTCTGGCAATCGGAACTCGAAAAACAAACCAAAGATGGAAAGCGACAACTTACCAATGCGGCGGCGACTGTGGATTTGATGCAAATGCCTAGTCTAGAGTTACAACAGCGTTTGCTCGCGCTAGTCGGTGGCAATATGGCGATCGCGCAACGCCTCATTGATATTGCTAAGCAAGAGCATCCGAGTATGCCTGAAATTTGGTATTGGCAAAAAGTAGTTTTTGATCTCGAAAGCGATCGGTCATAGCAAAGCTACGACTATGCTTTGCGATCGCATAATTTTTTTGGTACAAGACTATGCTTGTTTCCTATTCAACATCTCGATCATCAGCCTGATGCTTTCGGCTTGAGCCTGTGCAGTTGCATTATGCTGGCGAATGTCTTCAGATTGCGCCCTTATACTTTCGGCTTGACTTTCTGCAATAACGGCTTGTTGCTTGACTATCTCCTTGATTTCCACGAGTTCAGAGTGCAGTGTTTCCCTTTGCTCGCGGGCTTCTTCTCGCACACTATTGATCTCAGCCTTGATATTCGGGACTTCAAGATAAAGCGCTTGTATTAGTTGCTGTACCTGATTTGCTATGTCGTCAACCTTATTCGCAAACCGATCTAACCGTTCATCTGTCCATCTTTCTGTCATTTTGTACGCCTCTTTTGTTACCTAATCTCGTAGGGTACATCAATGAAATGTAATGCACCTTTTTAATGCTTAGGACATTTCCAAGAAAGAAAATACCTTTTAAAACTCGCAAGTCGGACTTACCCCCTTTAATTCCCCCTTGGAAAGGGGGAAAACCAGAAATCTTGTTCCCTCCCCTTTGCAAGGGGAGGGTTAGGGTGGGGTAAATTCTTTGCTAGAAATCTCCTTATTAGCTTCGCTAACACACTCTACTTTGCCTAAGTATATCCAAGTATACCTAAGCATCATTTGCTATTTTGTTTTGAGCTAAGCCCTCAACGGGATTTGAACCCGTGACCTTCCCCTTACCAAGGGGATGCTCTACCACTGAGCCATGAGGGCATTTTTTTGCGCTTTGTAATTATCACATAGTGTTGGGCGTTTTTAGCAAGCTTAGAAAATATTTTTT
>CASBRC010000467.1 GCA_949128015.1 Synechococcales cyanobacterium PMM_0003 | reverse complement strand
GCAAACGTAAATCTAGGAGAAAAAGTTACCAAAGCCTTTAAGCGTTACGGTGTGCCATTTACACCATACGATCTGCGCCATTGCTGGGCGGTGCGTAGTCTAGAATTTGGGCTAGATATCTCACTCGCCGCGCAACAAATGGGACATAGTGCCAAAGTCCATAGCGACTTATATCACCACTGGATAAGCGATCGCCATCATCAAAAAGCTTACGATCTGCTCATGCAACGAAGCGATCGCCCAAAGCCCCCAGCAACTTAAGAATCATCACTCTTATTGCGTAAAACTTGAGTTATGAGAATCTCTAGCCGTTTGAGAGAATCTTGAAAAGCCTCAATCCGAAGATCAACAATCTCTCTAACTGATTGACTGCTCACACTATTGCGGTTAAGTTTTTGCTCTAAAACCTCATTGTTTGCCAAAGTGACTTGGTGAATACTTGATAGCTTTTCGTTTTGAAGTGCTTGAGAGGTTTCTAAGCTATCAATTCGATCGTCAAGATGATCAAATTTATCGTTAACTCTCTCGAATTTCTCTTGCATCCGATCGCGTTCGGCACTAGAAACAATATTTCTTACAAAGATTATTAGCTTAGAGATCATATAAATCACCCCATACTGAGTATTGTACCCGCCAACACTGGGAGGCAAGGCAGAGCCACCAGCCTACAAAAAGACACATTATTGTCTAGCCTTATAAAAATAGTGCAATCCTTTGGAATTATTAGCCCTCTAGTGAAGCTATAGGGTAAATAATCGTTATTAAATTCCCAGTAGAAAACATTGTTTGGCGACAAATTATTAGAATCCAAAGGCTTATAGCTAACTTTGATATACGAGATCCTCACGGATGACTCTTGAGTCATCCCACCCAGTAAAGAAATTAGCTCAAGATCGAAGCCAGAATCATTTAAGAAGCTAAGTCTGCCACTTTGAAAACTATCGTTGCCGTGAAATTCCCAGATTAAATAATTAGGGATAGCATCGGCGGGGACAAAATTACCATTAAGTTCAAAGCCGTCGATGGCTTTGCCGCCAGAGTTCAAAGTCTTTTTTGTCAATTCCATTAGATTATTAATCCAGAGATAAAAATATCTGATTCCGCACTAACTGACTCTTCAGGAGGGAGGATTTCAGGGATAGCAATCGGCTCCACCCATTGCCAGATTTCCACCTGTAACCCTTGGTGATATTCCACAGGCTTAAATCTTAGGTGATACTCACCCAAAGAATTATCCATAGCGATCGCCAATGCTTTACGCAGAGGAACAAAGTTATCAGCACTTTTAATCCCCCCAGTAAATTGCTGAAATAAATCTCCAGCTTTCGCCCACCGATTAGGTTTCAAGGATAAAACCTTGATTGAGATGTGAGTAGAGGAAAGGAGAAAAGGGATCAGGATTGGATCAACGCGACCGACTCCAATATTGAATATAATCACGCTTTTCCAAGCCATTACCCTTCTTCCTCTTCCTCAAATTCATCATCTAGCTCGTCATACTCCCCGCCCAAGGCATACTCGATCGCATCCAAACAAGAGACAGTTTCGAGTACGCCCGATCCAGCGCGTTGAACCACGCATTGAGAGCCATCAAAATCCATAGGGAGAGTCCCATTAAGAATTTGATGGAACTCTGGATCGGATGGCAAAAGAATAAGCCGATCATTTTCGATCATGTTGCGACTGTTGCCCACTGGTCAAGGGTGTATTTGCCTGAAGTCGTCTCGTAATTAGCCGATAAAGACGACTCATTACTAGGATCGAAAAAGGTAGAGAGAGAAAGCTCTTCATCGCCCTGTGGGAAAAAGATTTTAACTTGAGGCGGCTTCGGAAAAGAAGCCCCAAAAACAATGTCATCGCTCTTAGTTGCAACCTTAATTCCAAGCGCTTGTAGACTTGGTTGAGCTTTGGCAAGTTGAGTATCGCGGATATTCCAACCATACTTCACGCCGTTAACCGTGACATAAACCACAGTTGTCCGCCGAGTTTTGCGCCTGCGCCCACCCGATCTAGTTGACGGAATGAGTTGCCATCCTGCGGCAGCCGCCGAGACATACGCCCCGTCGTCGATAAAACTGGTTGATGTCGCTCCTGTTGCAAGTCTTTTTGTTGCTTTTGGAGGCTTTGGAGCATTTGCCCGATAAATAACCCCTTGAAGTGGAGAGTTAGCGGTAAGTGCTGAATGTCCTAGAGCAGTGCTTTCTGTTATGGAAATGCCTGTTTTGAAAGCATAATGCAGCCCTGCGTAAGTGGAGGCGGAAGAAAAATCCACCGAGACTAATCTTCGTTTAGCCATAATTTTGAACCGTTACTAATTTGAATAGTGAATCTTTTGGGATAAACCCTGAGGAAAATCTAAGCCGTTACCGCAGTCGTCGCCGCCTTATTTAAAGGAGCTTTGCTGCTAAACGAATAGGTAGCGGCAACAAAATAAAGCCCATTAATATCACGGCTAGGGACACCCGAAATCGGCTCAGGGTAACTACTGAGCTTAGTAATATTGGCGGGATTCAGATTGTAAGTATCCTCAGCCTTAGCAGCTAAATCGAGCAAGTTAGTGACAAATTCTGCAACCTTTTGATCGGATAGCGAAATAGCGGCTTCGCCCATAATTGCTAAAAGATCGAAACTCACAGTCGAACCAGAAACGCTGATCCCCACAGAACCTAAAGCAGTATTTAGGTTTCCAAAAGTTAAGTCCATAATTGCTACGCTATATCTAGTATTTGCACTATGAATCTAACTCATTTAGTCAAAAAACAAACACTACAGGTAGCAATTAACCGAGAACCAAAATGCTATGATAAACCCACCAGATCTAGAATGAACCCATTGGATTCATTCATAAGACTTGGGAATTTTGAAAGGTTTATTCTATTTTTGTAAATTTTTGTAAACATGGAACTAGTTGCATATTTTAAGTTGTCAACTTGCAGCAAACGCGCAATTTCTCGAAAGAAAACACGTTTCGGGAGAGATTACCAGTATTCTCCGAGAGGGAGGCTACTGGAGCGACTAGCTAGGGAATTGAATATGAGTAAAGGTGCGGTACTTAGCCAACTCATGCAAGAAAGAGAATATTTACTAAATCAGCAAAAATGAGCGAACTCCAACAAACCTTCTCTCGTACACAGCAAATCCTCTCAGCCTATGGCAATGCAGACACCGACGGGTTAAGAATCCTCTATTTACCATCGGCTATTTCGCCATATGATCGCGTTCAGACACTGCGATTTTATGGATTTATCACGAGTCTACGGATGAAAGTTGACATCAACTCAATCCAAGAAAGCGTGTTGCCAAACCTAGAAGCAGACGCATCAAGGACAGAGCGCCTAACTGCGCTGCGCGATATGGAATGGCGATCGGCTAGGAAGCAAATATCTTTCTATTTGAAAACAGCCCATGTAGACTGGCAGCCGCTTTTCGATATTTCATTGCTAAACCGATTACCGTACTATCAGGTAAATCTGCTTCCATATCTGACCGATAACATGAGCTTCGACACATCAAATGATTGTGTCCTAGCTGCACGAATAACTGATGCTGGATACGGGCTATTAGAAGGGCAGGATCGGATAACTATTTACGGCAGTGTCCGCGAAGAAATCACCACACTCCCCACTGATGCTAAAGAAATCAGCTTTGCAACTCCCCATAGTTGGCAGACTAACAGCGCATCTCAATTAATTCTCCCCGCGAACCCGAACAGATTGCAAGCCACGATTATCAATACTTCACTAACTAATGAAGTATTTTTAAACTATGGGGGTATGGCTAGCCTAGGGCAAGGGCTTACCCTCATGCGTGGAGGCGGTAGCTACGAAATAAATCTCTCAAACTTATATCGCGGCGCTATCTCTGCGATATCGGCTAACCCTGCTGTCATTACTGGAATAGAGGCGGTCTAATTATGTTCGATCTAGATTCTTGGTTTATGCCCACAAATCGCAGTAATGCTCAAAAGGAAATTCAGGCGATCGAATTGCCCTATAAGTGTGGGCGCATTGAGGCAGAATTAATCGCCCTCAGATTTATCGATCATGAAAAGCTCGAAACCTACATGATTATCCAACCTAAACAGGGGGGCTTTTTGTAATGAGAGGCGCTGCGCGGGTTGGTGGAAGAAATTTTAAAATGCCCCGCGATACAGGCGGAGGCAAAAGTTATAATCCGTTTGAGCTTCCTTTTGAAGATTACGATCTACCCGTCGCGCCAATTCTCACGCCAATTAATGATGATTTCTCATGGTCAGTCGGCGCAGATCCAGCCGATCCGCGTGATTGTGCAAGATATCCCGCATCTCCCTACTGCGGAGAAATTCCTTTCAGACTGGGATCGCCTTTTGGAGTCACGCCAGAAATAAAAACAAATGGCTGTGAGACTTGCGTCTATCTATATCCTGTCATTTTGTGGCTGATGGCAACGCCTCAAGTCATCTGCTACCGCGATCCTAATTGTGGGGATTCCCCCCAGGTGCAACAACCAAGCGAGATACCAGATGATTTAGATGAGAATGTCCAACCAGATAAAAACACTTCTCCAGAATGTGCACAGCAATTAAGTATCATTCATGCCTCTATTAATGCAGAAAATCAGGCACAAAGAAGGCAAGAAAGAATATATCAAAGAACAGTCGAAAAAACTCCAAATGGTTCAATATCAATGCCTTCTAGGGGTTCGTCCACAGTAAATCATAGGCTAGGAACAATAACCACTACTGGGATAGTTCGGTTTACTTCTTATATTTATAGTAGTTACAGTTGGACAGGGACTGAATTTATTTATAATCCTGATACTGGGGGGTTTTTAGGCACAACGGCTGGAGTCGGATTTTCCTACCAAACTTTTAAGCGGGGGGGGGATGTTTGCCCACCACCACCACCGATAAAGCCACCGCCGCCCATTACGGATGTTTCGGAAAGAAGGAATAGAAATGGACAACAGGAACACACCGACGCAACAGATCGAGGATTCAAAGTAGGAGGAAATGACATGTGCTGCAATGAGTGTAAAGATGCGTCTGAAAATACGATAAAGCTACTCAAAGAGATTAAAACCATCAAAAAGGCTTTAGGGACTGGGAAACTTGAAAAAGCGCTTAATGCGGCTGTTGGGATTGGTGACGATAGTGTGACTGCGATCGTCAACACTATCGCTAAACGACTGGGGACAAATAGTTATCCGATCGAGGTGCCTGAAAGCTTGCTGACTGGGACTGGGACTGGGAAAGTATATAAGGCTGAATCTAACGCAGAATATTTGTTTTGGCTAACAAAACAAATTGATGGGCTTGTGGGTGAATTTCCTATTGATATTGAGATTAAAGACATCGATCCAATCACAGAGGGCGATCAAAAGAAAACAATCCAATTACCAAACATAGCCGAAGCGATCGCAGAAATTTATGGGCTGACGATGAAAAGCTCAGTAAACCAAGAAGTAGAGCTAAACATGCTTTTGAGGCTTGCTGCTGAAACCATCGCAACCAAAAACGCGGCGATCGTGACTCAAGATTATGCGAGAGCAAACGCAACATTTCTAGGATATAAAGGCAATTACAAGCCCAGAGAATTGCAATATACTTTTGATTTTGCTAATGCAAATTTAGATCCCCGATCGAAAGAGCCGATCGTACTTGAGAAACTGTTGAAAACCGTAAAAGGATATGTCCAAGGATGGCAAATCGAGGACAAAGAGACAGTTGTAGGCTTTTTGCAAAAGCTAATGTTTTCCGCAGGGATTATCAAAGCGGTATTTTTTAGAGGTAAAAATCAGCAGAAAGAACTAAATAGGGAGCTAACATCAATGAACAACGATGAAAAGGCTCAAGAGAAGAAATTTGAGGCATTTATTAAGGAGATGAATGATCCAGAGTCACGGTTTAACAAAGACTCTCAAGACAAACCAATTATTAGGGACATAACCCCACCTAATACGGGGGCGCAATGAAGCTTAAATTAGTAAAAGAATTACTATCTAGCCGCAAGATAAGAGAGAAAATCGCCCCAGACAAAAAAAAGCGATCTCTTGACTTAAAACATGCAATTACTCGCACCGAGGGAAAGAATGTTCTCGATCGAGTTGGAGACTTTTTCAATAACTCTGGGCTAACTGGATTTCTCTCAGGAGCGCTTAACGTGTTGGGCTGGGCTGGTGGAGGGCTTGCGACTGGTATCTATAGTTGGCTGATCGGACGGGTTGAACAAATAAAATCCTTTAATTGGAATGCATCTGATAAAGAATTAGAGCTTCTGATGGAAAGCCAAAACGTAAGGATTGCTAGTGTTTGGGGTTCAGCGCTAGGGCAAAGCGCTGGATGGTTAGCAGGGATTGGGGTTGGATATGGAATTAGTTTTCTTTGCCCTGTGATTGGTGGAGCAACTTTAGCAAAAACGGTTGCTTCAAGAGTGGGCGCGGAGGCATTTGAAGAGGTTTCAAGAGGGCTAGGTAATGCAGTCCTTCAGACTTTTGGAGCTATAGGCAATACAGCTATGATTAGCGCCTATATAAATTATAGAAAACTCCTAAAATCAATCCCTAATAATATCCTGACGAGCATTTATGGAAAAGGGACAGCAGACTTTATTAAAAATAATTGGGCTAATGAAGGAGCGCCGCAAATATCTTTCAATTCAAAGATGGAGGAATTTGTCGAAAGTATTCAGAATAAGAAACTTAGAGCATTTGTCGATAGCTTTTTAGAAGAGGCATGGGACTCATTTACCGAGGCTGGGTATATTGTTGCAAGTGAAGTTGATGCGGCTTATGCACAGGCAAAAAGGGCAAACGAACAAAGCCAAGGCAAGCGTAGAACAATCCGATTAACTCCAGACAAGCGCCGAACAGAAGAAAAAATGCTCTTAAGTGCTGGTGGAAATGATCTAGAAACTGAAACTATGTCTACCCTCAATAATTACCGATTAATTGCTAATCGCGATGTTGGGCAAATCGTAGGAATGCCAGCCGAAGATCATTTAAGCGCTAAACCTCTGCGGAGACAACTAGTAATTATTTTCAGAGAGAAGAAAGAGCCACCTTGGAAAATGCCTAATGGGAAAATTGCCAAGCAATTTGAGGTAACTATCCCTGATGCTGATGTGGGGCTAACTTGGAGCAAAATAAAGCTTGCTGCAAAGCCTTATACTTGGGGAAAATTCCGTGCTACGGCTCATCTGGATAATGGTAGACAGATGGCAGTTTACGGATCAACTAAGAGCGAGGCAGAAAAGACACTTCGCCGCCTTGTGTTACTGTCCACCGCCAAAATCTTGGCTCTCAATGTCACGGAGGAGGTAGAAAAGAAAAATAT
>CASBRC010000466.1 GCA_949128015.1 Synechococcales cyanobacterium PMM_0003 | reverse complement strand
TAACCCAATTATTTCAAGCATTCACTCAAGTTGATACTTCGACAACTCGTAATTATGGTGGTACTGGGCTGGGATTAGCTATATGCAAACAACTCGCAACTATTATGGGTGGAACCATATGGGTAGAAAGCCTTGGGGCTGTCGGTGGTAGTCCATCTTCTAAATGGCTAGAGCAATATCAATCTCAAAATATTGGTGTTACAAATGGCTCTAAATTCTATTTCACGCTAACTGTCTCTTCATCATCAGTGGCATCTTTTAACAAGATCTCAAAGTCAACTGCTTTTGAGGACAATTTAGATCGATTTTCTGCGGATTTAGCTCAGAAATTTCCTTTAAAAATATTAGTAGCAGAAGATAACACAGTTAATCAGCTATTGATAAAACTAATGCTGGAAAAGCTTGGTTATCGCTGTGATGTTGTCAGCAATGGTATTGAAGTAATTGAGTCAATTCGTCGCTGTCGTTATGATTTGATCTTGATGGATGTCCAAATGCCTGAAATGGGAGGTGTAGAAGCAACAGAAACAATCCGTAATTTAGAGAAAGAATCATCTCAACACATCAGAATTATTGCCGTGACGGCAAATGCAATGCAAGGCGATCGCCAAATTTTTATGAAGGCAGGAATGGATGACTACATTTCCAAACCAATTCAGATTAATGAATTAGTTCAAGCTCTAGTTAACCGTCAGCCTGAAGATATTGCAGCAAAAAATAAAGCGATTCATCAGATAGATGATGAGCAAGTAACTATCGACATGAATGCTTTTCATGATTTGTGCGTAGCGATAGGCGCTCAAAATAACCCGTCGAGAATTTTACATCTAATAGATACTTATTTAAAAGTTTTATCTGAATTGCAATCAACGATGACTAGTGCAATTAGTAATCAAGATGTAGATGCTCTAAGAATGGGAAGCCATTCACTGAAATCATCAAGTGCTTCGTTGGGAGCTATCAATTTAGCGAATATTTGTAAGTCTTTAGAAAATGCGATTGTTGACGGCACAATCGCCTGTGAGCCAGAATATTTGTTGTCACTAGAAAATAGTTTTAATGAGGAATGCGATCGCGTTAAATTAGTTCTAGAAGAAAAAAAGAATATGCTTAGGTAGGATTGTCGAAACAACCTTAACAAGGGGCTGAAGCCCCTTGTTAAGGTTAGATGAGTGCTGACCTTAACTGATTTTCTGCGGCTTCTAGGGCTTCTGGCAACTTGCTCGCATCTTTGCCACCTGCTTGGGCGAGGTTCGGACGACCACCGCCACCGCCGCCGCAAATTTTTGCGATCGCACCGATAAATTTGCCAGCTTGCAAGCCTTTGGCGATGACTTCCTTACTGAAAGAAGCAACGAGAGTTACTTTGCCATCGTCACTAAAAGAACCAAGCACCACCGCGCTATGTCCTAATTTTGCCGAGAGTTTTTCTGCGGCAGCTTTGAGCGCTTCAGCTTCAATATCGGAAAGTTGAGCGACCAAAATTTTAAATTCGCCCACAGGTTCGGCTTCGTGGATAAGAGTATCAGCTTTAACTAAGGCAAATTCCTGCTTGAGTTGTTCCACTTCTTTTTGAGCAGTTTTTAGCTCATGTTGCAAACCCGTAATCCGATCGCAAATTTCTTCAGGTTTAATTTTAAAGCGATCGCTTAAATCCTTTGTGATGTTGTCGCGCACATTCAAATATTCTAAAACTGCTTGACCTGCGATCGCCTCGATGCGGCGCACACCCGAAGCAACACCTGCTTCCGAAATAATTTTAAACAAGCCGATCTCACTGGTGTTCTTTACATGCGTACCGCCGCAGAGTTCCATCGATACGTTAGGAATATCGATCACGCGCACTTCAGCACCGTATTTTTCACCAAACATGGCAATCGCGCCTTTGGCTTTTGCGGCTGCGATCGGTAACACTTCAATTACAGAATCATGAGCTTCCGCAATCCAATTATTGATTTGCAGTTCGATTTGATGGATTTCTTCCGTAGTAACAGCGCGATTGAGATTGAAGTCAAAACGAAGGCGATCGCTATCAACTAATGAACCCGCTTGAGAAACATTCGGATCGACAATCTTTTTCAGGGCTGCTTGTAAGAGGTGAGTTGCCGTATGGTGAGCTTGACTGCGACGACGTTCTGACACTGCGACTTGAGCATTGACTTCATCACCGATCGCAATTTCACCACGTTCAATTTGTCCAATGTGGATGAATAAATCTGCTTGTTTCTGCACGTCGGTAATTTTTGCGATCGCATCTCCGATTGCTAGGTAACCCGTATCGCCAACCTGTCCACCTGACTCGGCATAAAAGGGAGTGCGATCTAATACGATTTGCACCTTATTACCTGCGATCGCAGTTTTCATCAATTCGCCATTTACTAACAAAGCTTTAACCGTAGCGGTGCTACTAAGTTCTGTATAGCCGAGAAATTCAGTCTTGCCAATTTCCTTAGCGATATTCGCCCAGTTATCTTTTGCCATCAAGTCAATATCTTCGTGAGCAGCTTGCGATCGCACTTGTTGCTTTTTCATCTCAATCTCGAAGCCTTCTGCATCAACCGTAAAGCCTTGCTCTTCGGCAATCTCTTGAGTTAGCTCAAGTGGAAATCCATAGGTATCATAGAGAGTGAAGGCATCCACACCCGAAATTGTTTTAGCAGATTGGAATTCAGGTTTTGCAAGAATTTCTTCGAGAAGTTTTTCGCCACGCTCTAGGGTTTGTAAGAAGCGCACTTCCTCGATTTTGATTTCATCCTTGATTACCTGCTCTCTTTCGCGGGTGTTTGGATAAACCGACTCGGAAAGTGCGATCGCAACTTCGGCAACTTCAGAGGCAAATGTGCCTGAGATCCCAATCAAACGACCGTGACGTACTGTTCTTCGCAACAGGCGGCGCATCACATAGCCGCGCCCAACGTTGGAGGCATTGATACCATCCGCAATCATATGCACAACTGAACGAACATGATCGCCAATCACCTTGAGCGAAGTCTTTACTTTCTCATCGCTCTGGTGATAATCAATCCCTGCAATATCCGCAGCTTTTTTGATGATTGGGAAGATTAAATCTGTCTCATAGTTATTAGGAACGCCTTGCAAAACTTGCGCCATACGCTCTAAGCCTAAGCCCGTATCAATATTTTGCTTCCTCAGTTTGGTGAGATTACCTTCAGAATCGCGATTCAATTCCATGAAGACAAGGTTATAAATCTCCAAGAACCGCGAATCATCCTCTAAATCAATATTCTCGTCGCCTAATTCTGGATGAAAATCATAATAGATTTCTGAACATGGGCCACAGGGGCCAGTCGCACCTGAAGCCCAAAAATTATCGTCACCCATTCGCTGAATCCGATGGGCAGGAATACCGATCGCATCGCGCCAAATCGCAAACGCATCTTCATCGGTGTGATAGACGCTGACCACTAGGCGATC
>CASBRC010000465.1 GCA_949128015.1 Synechococcales cyanobacterium PMM_0003 | reverse complement strand
AGTCTGGGCAAAGGAGAGGTGTCTTCACCAACCGCCGATAAAATTTCGCCTAGAGATATATCTTTAGGCGATCGCTTTAATTTATATCCACCCTGCACACCACGACTCGACTCCACCAAATCGGCTTGGCGAAGAGCCATCAAAATTTTTTCTAAATATGGTGCAGGAATTGATTGGCGATCGCTAATTTCGCGTACCGATACAGGCTTACGTTTAGCCCAAACCACCAGATCAAGCATCGCCTTAACGCTGTAATGTCCTTTTCTGGTTAGTTTCATAAAATCCACAATGTCAATAGCGGCGCTTTGCGCCGCCATCGACGAATATTAAAAGAGCAAGGACAAATCAACTGGAGCAGGTAACATTTCGCCGCCGCGCCAATCAAGCACTTGCACCAAAATCAAATAACCCACTCCCAAAATTACGGTGACAACACCTGTCAAAACTGATATCCACTGCGATCGCTGCATAAGTTTAAGTCTAAATAAAAAGTTTTAAATAAAAAAACAAGAAAGAAATCTAAGGAAATCGATGAATTAGGAAAAACATACAAACTAACTGCTATTATCCCTCTTGAAATATCTTTATATCAAGCAAAGCTCTATTTTGATAGGAACAAACTTTTTCCATTCACCGTCCTAAAACTTGAACATAAAAACACAGACTTTTTACGTCATGTGTAGATTCAAGTCCAGTAGGAGCGAGTAATTGATGAGCTACAGCCTATCTTGGTCAACCAGCATCGGAGGGTACGCGCCCTCCAACCCCGTGTCCGTTGATAAGCTCCCCATTGTTGAATTGGTGCAAATGTGCCAAACAGAAGCGCAAACCAGTAGGTCTGCGTTTGCTGAACTTATGCGACGCAATCAATCCTATGTCGATCAGGTTCTCTATAAACTCGCTCCCGACTGGCAAGATCGCGCTGATTTAGCTCAAGAAGTATGGCTGCGCGTTTATCGCAATATCAAGCGATTGCAAGAACCCGAAAAGTTTCGTGGTTGGCTGAGTCGAATTGCCACAAATTTGTTCTATGACGAGTTACGTAAGCGCAAACGCGTTGGCAATTCAGTTTCCCTCGACGCACCATTTATGTCTGGCGATGGTGATGAAATGTCTTGGGACTTACCCAGCGCTGCTCCTAGTCCAATTGATAACATGTCTACGCAGGAGTTTTATGAAGAACTTCGCAAAGCTATTCAAGATTTACCTTCTAGCTTCCGTGAAACCATCGTGTTAAGGGAAATCCAAGGTCTATCCTATGAAGAGATTTCAGAGCTAACAGGTGTATCGCTTGGTACAGTAAAATCACGTATAGCTAGAGCAAGATTGAAGCTACAAGCGCAACTACAACCCTATTTGTCCAATATGTAATGAGGGGTGTATTTAAGTTATGAGTGCTAACCAAATTTTTAATATTTCTATGATTATTCCAGAGGAGCGCTTTGAGTTACTCAGTGCTTATATAGATGGCGAAGTAACCGAATCGGAAGAGCAACTTGTCGAACAATGGTTGTCCGACGATGTTGATTTCCGTCGCCTCTATCAACAACAACTAAAGCTGCGTCAATCATTAATTGATCTGCCTGTTCCTGTGCCAGCACATTTATCTGTAAAAGGCGAAACAGATGTAATGATTAATCGTGTCCTTGCCGAGATTGACAAGCGATCGCAGCATCGTAAATGGAAATTGGCAGGTATTGGTATATCTGTAGCGGCAGTGGTTGGTATATTGGGTTCGATGTTTACCTTTAACTCTAGTCCGCAGTTTAGTCCTGTAGCTAACAGCATCAAGTCTCCTGTACAAGTTAAACAAGAGCCAATCATCATCGCTATGGAAGAGCCACTTGTACCTTTGCCTAAGTCAATGAGTTTTAAATAATGCAAATCAATTCTGATGGGGGATGCGCGATTTGTTAGAATTAGGTTTAGTTAAGGTAGACGGTTTTCCGTCTGAAGCCAAAGATTAACATCATCAGAAATCTTTTGTAGAATTTAGATATTATTGGTCGCGAAAATAGCTATGAGAGACTCAAATAAAAAATCTCGTTACAAGCAGCCTTTGATTTATGCTTCGATGCTCCTGTTAGGTGTCATTCTAGGATCTTGGGCGGTTGTGTCTGGAGTGCGATCGCCAAATACAACGGTGATCACTCCCGTAAGCCAAGTTGCTTCGATATCGCCAGCCGTAGCACAAGATAGTGATAAGAGTAAATCAATCAATGTTCCCCGCAATTATGTTGTGGATGCAGTTAATCGCACAGGGCCAGCAGTAGTTAGAATTAACGCATCTCGCACCGTAGCCAGAAACCAACAAATACCTGAAGCATTTCTAGAAGATCCGATGTTTCGCCAATTCTTTGGCGACCAATTACGCCGTATGCCCAAAGAACGAGTTGAGCGTGGTACTGGCTCTGGCTTTATCATTAACAAAGAAGGCGACATTATTACCAATGCTCACGTTGTTAGTGGCGCAGATAAGGTGACTGTTATTCTTAAAGATGGTCGCCAAATCGAAGGCAGAGTCTTGGGTAGCGATGAACTAACCGATATTGCAGTTGTGCAGGTCAAGTCCGACAACTTACCTACTGTGAGCATTGGTAGTTCTGCAAATTTACAACCGGGTGACTGGGCGATCGCGATCGGTAATCCTCTTGGTCTTGATAATACCGTAACAGCAGGAATCATCAGTGCGATCGGGCGTAATAGTGGTCAAATCGGAGTTGATAAGCGCGTTAGCTTTATTCAAACCGATGCGGCGATTAATCCTGGCAACTCAGGCGGTCCATTGCTGAACCAAAATGGCGAAGTCATTGGCGTAAATACTGCGATTATTCAAGGTGCACAGGGTCTAGGTTTTGCGATCCCTATCGAAACTGCTCAGCGTATTGCTAAGCAATTGATTCAAAGTGGCAAAGTTAGCCGAGCCTATTTGGGTATTCAAATGGTGACCGTTGATGCCAGCGTCAAGAATCAAGTTAATCAAGATGCAGACTTTGGTGTCAAGATTTCTGAAGATAAAGGCGTATTGATTACTAGAGTCGTTGATAATTCTCCTGCGGCTAAGGCTGGTGCTAAGCGTGGTGATGTAATTACTAAGTTTGACGATAAAGAAATATTGACGGCTGATCAAGTTACACAATTAGTAGAAGATCGGGCTGTTGGTGACAAAATCCGCATGGAAGTCAAACGCAATGGTCAAGCTATCGCTTTAAGTGTTGAAACTGCACAATTCCCCCAAAAATTCCCTAACTAGATCCAAACAACAAAAAAGGGGCGCTTTGCGTCCCTCTTTTGCTATTTAAAGAAATTAAGGTAAGTCCAATGGGTAAATTTATTGGTTGGCTTGGTGCTTTGCTATTGATCTTTCTGGCAGGATTTGGACTTACTCAATGGCTGAATTTGCCCTTTGGCAACTTTATAGATTGGGTGATTGGGGCAAGTATTTTTGTCTGGTTGATCGTTATCGTCACCGTACCTTGGAATGTTTACTTTCAGTCCAAGGCGGTAATCAATCAAGCGACAATCTCGCAGGAAAAGGGAATTAATATTGATGAAAATCAGCTACCCTATGTCCGATCGCTTGCAAAAAAATCATTGGGATTAGCGATTGGGTTGCATGTAATTTCTGCGATCGCATTATACGTTCTAGCTTCAAGTGGTGTTGGTACGATTGGTTATGTGGGGGCGATCGCAGCGCTTTTGTTGACTGTATTAAGACCTGCGATTAGTGCCTATGAGTATATAGCCCAGCGTTTGAGCCTAATTTCGCAACAAATCGATTATCCTCGCGAAGATGTGATGGAGTTGCGCCAGCGTTTTGCCAATTTGGAAGAATCTGTGCGACAACTCAATGAGCAAATCAGTACTGAAAATCCTTATTCTTGGGTATCGAAATATGAGCAGTTTGCCGATGAGACGCGCAAAGACTTATCGCGATTAGGTGCAAATATCGAAGATTTACGCGCTACTAACGATCGCGAGCATGAGCGCTTAGTGCGAGAATCTCGACAGGCGATCGCTCAATTGAGTGCCGACAGCCAATTTTTAGAACAAGTGCGAGAAATTATTCGCTTTTTTAAGAGCGCTTAAATTAAATTAAAACTCAGCAAGTAGATGCATGCGGTGCTTTGCGCCAATTGCTGCTTGCAAGTTTGATCTAGGTAGGTTAGCTTTAAACAATGTTATAACATTCAAGTATTTGAATATTCTGACTATTGCGATCTCAGTAATTAGCAGCCGCCCCTCCTCCTATGACTAAAAGATCCATCACCCCACAAGATGCAACCGTAGTTGAAGGCAGTCAATTTGAGCAGTATCTGATTCTGGAAGATCCAGAAGGGTCACAAAAGATTTTACTAGATAGCAAGAGCTATATACTTGGGCGTTCGACTGAAAACGGAATCGTTTTGCGATCGCAATCTGTGTCACGAGAACATGCAACTTTAATAAGGATTTCTGTGCCAGATCCACTATCGCGAGTCTTTAGAATCAGTAATGGCACACCAGAAAAAGGTAAAAGTACAAATGGGCTTTTGATTAATGGTGAAATACGTGATTCTTGGGTATTAATGCATGGAGATGAAATTGTTTTTAGTAGTAACACTATTGCTGTTTATCGAATTGAGCCTGAGCCGCCCTATGCTAATAATAAAATTGGCATTTTCTTGGAATGTTTACAGGAGTTAGCTCAAAATGATCGGAAGTCTGGCAAATATAATGATGCTGAAAGCTATCTTAATCAGATTTTAATTGTCAATCAACGTTTGCATGGTGATTCACATCCGTATATTGCTAATAGTTTAATCGATTTAGCTATTTTAAATTATTCGCAAAATAAACTTGATAAAACTGAAGAATTATTCTTACAGGCGATCGCAATTCGCAAACAAGCTTTGGGCGAAGAGCATCCTGATGTTGTATCAGCGATGCTCGACTTATCTGCAATATATAATTCTCAAGCTTTATATGCCAAAGCAGAAAATTTATTT
>CASBRC010000464.1 GCA_949128015.1 Synechococcales cyanobacterium PMM_0003 | reverse complement strand
GTTTTATGGTGCTAGCGATCGCAAGTTTATGACCATCACGATCGCTACCTGTATTGTTTCTGCGATCGGCTTAGCAGTGTTTTTTAGTATTCCCTTCTTAAGTCACCAAAATTAGAGAGCGCTACGCGCTCCCGAATTTTTAGTACTTTGCCATGTCAGGCTCAACCGCATAGGCATAAGCATCAATGCCGCCGCCAATATTTTTGACATTAGTAAAACCTTGATTAACCAGCCATTGACACATTTGCGCCGATCGCATCCCGTGATGACAAAGCACTAAAGTTTCGGCATGGGGATCAAATTTTCCTTTAAAATCTACTGACCATTCGTCATATTCGCTAAGTGGCAAGATTGTAAAATTGGCGATCGCCGCAATTTCAACCTCATCACGTTCACGCACATCGATTAGTTGCAAATCTTGGCGATTACTAGCCAAACATTTAGCTAGCTCTTGGACAGTAATTTGTATGATTGACATACGCGCAAAATATCTCTCAAATAAATATAAATCCAAATATAGAGAGATGGCGCTTTGCGCCATCTCTCTATATAAACTATAAACCCAGCCTAGACCAATGAGCCAGCCCATCGAAGAATTGTTGCAAGACCTCAAGAGTACTGATGAGGGGATACGCGATCGCGCTACTCAGGGGCTGTGGGAGATGTGGTTTATGCAGAAGGGGACGCAGGGATTGCAAGTCTTGCGACAGAGCCAAATGATGGCAGATAGCGGCAATGTCAGGCAAGCCGAACTGATGTTGACCCAATTAATTCACTCTCAGCCCGATTTTGTCGAAGCATGGAATCGTCGGGCAGTTTTGTTTTATATGCAAGGCGATTACAAGCGCTCAATCAAGGATTGTCAAAAGGCGATCGCCCTTAATCCCTATCATTTTGGGGCAGTTCATGGTTTGGGTTTAAGCTACGCCGCGATCGGCAATTACAACGATGCGATCGCAACTTTCCGCAGAGCTTTAGAAATTCAACCCTACTCGCTAACCAACCAAAAACTAATTCTCGAATGTACCGCCATGTTGAACTAACCCTACTTTTTGTAGGGTGCATTAGCGCCAGCGTAACGCGCCTTGATCGGTTGAGAAGTGCGTTACGCTATCGCTAACACACCCTACGAAGGCTTGGCTAGTAGTTTTTATTCCAGAGGGGAGTGCGGCGCACAAAAGCAAGGATGCAGACTCCGATGCTAATGCTTAGCCATCCACAAATAAGAGTTAGTAAAGGTAATGATTGATTAAATGTGAATAAAGACTCAATTTTTGCGGTGGTTTGGGTTGAGAGAAAAGCACTGACTAATAAAATTGCTGTGCCGATTTCCCATGCATGCAAATGATTTGCGGTATATCGATGGCGATCGCTTTGGAGACTATTGGTCGCAACTAACTGCAAGAAAAATCTAGCGATCGCAGGGCTAACTAAACAAACACCAAGCCATGCGATCGCACTTGCCACATCTAGTTTTGTCGGTAAAGGAAAGATAAACAGAAGCAATCCGCCGATAGCGATAAATACTGCTCCTGCTAAAATGCCTGCACCCTGTGGTAGTAAAACATTTGCCATACCTAAACTGTCGCGCTCAGTTTCTTGCTTGGCGAGGTGAAATTCATTACGGATGGATTGCCCTAGCTGATCGTTTTGATTTGGATCTTCTTTAGTTGATGATGTCAAACTCGTCATCGCTAGAGGAATCGTAATATCACTATTATTTCCCGATAGCTGCATCCAGATCAATTCACCACTAGCTTCTTGCAACTTGATCACTGACAAGGACGAGAAAGGTTTGATATCGATCGCATAATCCGCAGCCATTCCCCATAGACCACTAAACCTGAGCTGTAAAACTTTTTCAGGCGATCGCAACTGTGCTTGCCATGTAAAGAATCCCGTTAGTCCAGAAGTTGTCAATGCGATCGCAATGATCGCTCTGAGGTTGGTGGAAAAGTCGAGCATAGTCCAAAAAAACAATCCCATCACAATTAACAGGAGACTATGAAACTGTCGGGGCTGCTGACTTAATGCCGATGGACTAACTAAAACTGTTTGATCGGAATAGGTAATGACATTTAACACTTCGGCGCTAACGGCTTCAATTGTTGGTTTTTTTTCTAATCCTTCTTGAGATTTTCCAGATCTCAATGCTAAAGAGCTAGCAATACCTGTAAAAATAGCGGCGGGTAAAATCCACCAAATTGCCACAAAACTTTTAACCAAAGTTTCTGGATATGTACTTAGCCCTGCGACTAAAACTAACCAATAAAAAGTAATACCAATTAATTGCGATCGCGAGAATACATAATCTGAATTTTGGCGACATACTTCAACAACAGATCTAGCTGCATATATGCCGATCGCAAGACCCACAAGCAACAAAATACAGGCGATCGCTAAAAGAGTTGGCTTATCTAGGCTCAATAAATATGCGATCGCCACCACCAAAATCACCAAACCCGCAACAATAAAATTCGCAGAAATTGGATAAGTCGCTTGTCTCCAGCCCCATCCGACTTTGCCTGACACTAATTGTCGCTGTGAGTGGGGAGGCGAAACTTGCATATTTCCTTTTCCTTAAACAGTAGCGATCGCTTCGTGACGGGCAAAAATCATGCGTCCTGCTGAGGTCTGCAAAGCACTGGTAACAATTACGATAATTTGCTTGCCAAGATACTCACGACCTTCTTCGATCACAACCATCGTGCCATCTTCAAGATAGCCAATCCCTTGAGAAGCTTCCTTACCTTCCTTGAGTACCTTGATTTCGATCAAGTCTCCTGGTAAGTAGGTGGGACGCAGAGCCTGAGCGAGATCGTTGATGTTTAAAACTTCGACCTGTTGTAAATTAGCAACTTTATTGAGATTGTAATCATTGGTGATGAGGGTGCAGCTTAGCTCTTGAGCTAAACGTACTAATTTGGCATCAACAGTATGTAGATCTTCGTAATCTGCTGAATGAATCGTGATGCGATCGCTAAACTGATCGCGCATATTATTGAGAATATCTAGCCCTCTTCTTCCACGTACCCGCTTCTGATCGTTGGCGCTATCGGCGATCGTCTGCAATTCTTGAATTACGAAATGGGGGATCAATAATTGTCCTTCTAAAAAACCCGTCTCCATTAAAGTCTGAATCCGACCATCGATCACCGTACTAGTGTCAAGAACTTTTGCTGAAGCGGTACGCAAAGTTCCATCAGCTAGCAAGCTACTTTCGACATTGTTGGGATTAATCAGCCGCAACAAGGCTCGCCCGTGGGTATCAGAGAGTGTCATCCCCGAATAAGCAAAAATAATGCTCACCAAAATCGCGGTGAGTGGTTTGATAAAGTCAAAGTCGTTAGGAATAGGTATTAGAAATAATGGTGCTAGCATCAAGTTAGCCACCAGTAACCCAAACACCAAACCCACAGCCCGCCCCAAAATTGTCTCAATTGGCAATGATCGAATATTAGAATCGATGCGGCGGTAGGTATTTTGGACGATCAATCCTGCAATTAGTCCGATAACTGAGCCAACTCCAAGAGTTACCCAACGAAAGTTCTGGATATTGAGATTTGCGATCGTCTCCGATGGCAAAAAAGCAATACCGTGGAAGCCAGTGCCTGCTCCCGCGAGGATGAACGTGAAAATGATAATAGCGTCAATCATGGGGCGGAACTCCGCTTGGACAAATAAGTATAAGTACTTGAGAAAAACCAAATAATCTCTAGCGTAAAGCTTTAATTGAGTTTAGGTAATAGTTTTTCAATTTTTTCAAGCCTTTGCATACAATTCTACACAAATTCAACTGAGCATTGTCTATTTTGGAGTCTTGGACATCCTTCGCTTAACTTATGGCTGTCAAGACATAAAACCCAAAAAGTAGAGACGGCGCTCATCGCCGCCTCTACTTTTTGAGTTTTGGTTTGTCTTAATACAAGTGGCGGTAGCTATACATATCACTGTGGATTGCGATCGCAATCACAAGGGTATAGATCTGGTATCACTGGCACTTATCAAATAAAGCTTGATGATGTTGTTATTGAATTAATTGCTCATGGGTAAAGTTCACCCAGTCGGTTGATTTGATAGTAGGAAGTAGCCAATGCTACTTTGATCAGAAAATTAAATTAATAAGGGTTTAATTTTCTAATTCGTTGCAATCAATTAGAGAAAGCAGGTTAGAGGCAGTCATGAAAAAGATAATCGTCGCCACATTTTTAGCAATTTCGGGTTTCGCCATTTCAGGTTTTGCGATCGCTACAGAGGCAAATGCTCAAACAGCGATCGTTGCTGCTCTCTATCAAAATCCTACCGCTTCTCAAACTGAAGTCCGCTCCGACAGTGCTGATACTAGCCGCAATCAAATTATCCTTGCAGTTAATACGACCCCCGAAGTAATGGCGATCGCAGACAATTTACTTACTGGCAGTAATTAT
>CASBRC010000463.1 GCA_949128015.1 Synechococcales cyanobacterium PMM_0003 | reverse complement strand
GCGATCGCCACTAAATCAATCCCCACAACTCGCGATCTCAAAATCACCCAAACAAATAAAAGCAATCACTCCTAAATTCGGGTCATCTAAAAGTTAATATTGCCTTTTATGATTAAGGTGATTTTTTTAGGACTTTAAATGCTTGATTGCTATCTTCCCATGATTGAACTGATAAATATAGTTGAGTCTGATAAAAATAGACCTCTTCATACGCAAGGCGTAAACTACGTTCAAGAACGTTTGGCTCAACATCAGAAAAGTTTGAAGTTCCAATTTCTTTGCGAAGACGAAAAGATAGTGCTTCTACCAAGTCATGCCCACAGCATATCTGCCATGGATTATGATTACTATTTTTCAGGCTATTTATTTTTTGTTGCAGTTCTTTGGAATCTAGAGAGTGGGCTAAAGATTTTTTCTTTATCTCTTCAATAAGTAACATCTCATCAATTTTCATTGTTCTTTTTTCCATAACCTTACCAAACTTAATTCCATCAAATTTTAGATTTAAATTATCAATTTGAGAAATCAAGCGAAGATACCCAATCAGTATTCCGTCATCCAACAATATTTTTCTTATATCTGTATTCATATTCAACTTAGATGCTTTGTCTTCTGAACCAAATTCACCAATAACTTTTTCGAGCGCATGTGAATTAAGTAACATTGTTTCGAGATCGTGTGTATCTGTTCTTACAAGATTTGGACTATTGCATACATATCCGTAAATATGTTCAAAATCAGCGTCAACTATTGCTAAAACGCCCTTAAAAAATACCTTATCTAAAATAGCTAAAACTTCAATAATTCTATATTTGCTAGATGGTTTACCTGAGATAACTAGCAAATCACAAGTACTCTTATCAATAAAGCGTTCATAGAAAGATTTGTCTGAACTACCTTCAACCAACAGAAAAGTTCCTGAGAAAGTGCTACGTCGTAGTCGAATTCGGTTAGCATCACTCTCTACTGAAATGTATTCCCTCATTGTTCTCTTCCCTTTAGTTCTACGGTCAAATCCCAGCGATCTTGAATAATGTCTGGAGAGTGAGTAGCCATTAATACATCTAAATCTGCAAGCTTTGTTATCTCCTGTAAGTCTTTTAAAAATTGTGATTGCCAACCAACATGAAGTGATAGTTCTGGTTCATCTATGAGAACTAAAGAGTTAGGCTCAACCTTAAAAAGAAGCTCATAGAGTAGAACTAACTCATGCTGTTCACCAGATGATAAGTCAATTGGAGAGAGGTTTTGCCTAATAGAAGAAGAAGGAAGATTACTAAGATTTTTAGTTTTAAAAATAAATCCTTTCTCCTTATTAAAATTCATCTCTTTATAAGAATAAGCAAACTTATCATTAATAATTCTTCTTAAAAGATCAATCTTACTAGCGATCTCATTGAATACACTAAGTTTCTTTGCTACATCCTCAACATATACAGACAGAATATTTTTAGTGCTTTCATCTATAAACTGGGACTGAATTTGAAAGTCTGAGTTATCTTCTTTATCTAATAATCCTACCTTTATAAATCGAGAACGAGTTTCTTCAAGTTCAAGTAATTGTTCTCGAAGTTTATCATTTGTTAACTCAGGGGAAAGCCTCTGCTGTACTACTCTCGCGGGAAATGTTCTATCTAAAGATTGAGATGTTGTGCCGTATTCAGCAAGTTTAGATTGGATAAGTTGTGCTATTTCTTCCGAATATGCAGATACAGTAGGTAGCATCGAAGATACCCCAGAAGCGTACGATTTTGGAGAGCGACTAGAAGTAGCAAAGTTAAGTAATCGCTGTGATTCTATGAGTCGAACATGAATATCACATTTTAATTTTTCTAACCATTCAGGTTCTTCTCGTGATTTTTTTATCGGTAAAATGTCTTCAAACCTCTCTATGACTTCATTTAAGGATAGAGTTTCTCCAGTAGGAAGATATCGCCAAATTCTAGAGCCTAAGCGACGAAGATCAGGTATCATTTCATCCAACATATCGACAGGAAATGGCAAATCTTGTTGGTTTTGTTTCACTTTTAGAGGAAAAGAATCATTTAATGAGCCATTTTTATAAAAGTCAAAACTTATATTTTCTTTATTTTTTGACTTTGCTAAGGTTTCAGGAGCTTTTACTACTTCAACACGACTCTCATCATTAAAACTAACTTGGAATTTTGTAAACGGAATGTTGCGAAACACTGAATATCGAGAATTAAAGAATCCATCCAACATTCTTAACATTGCTGTTTTCCCAAATCCATTTGGTCCATGAATGATTGTAATTCTTTCATCAAGTTTCAATGGAATTACATGGTCAAAAATTCCAAATAGACCATTCACAGATATTTGCTGAATTTGCTTAGATTTTGTATCAGGCATAGACTTTTATCTTTTATTTTAATCTCAGACTCGTACAAGTTTAGATTTGCTCTAACAAATCAGTCTAAAGTTTATCCTAAAAGACTAAGAGTTGATAATTTTGCTTTGATTGCCAATTTCTGCTTGAATCAGGCTTTTCTCGCTTTTTAAGTTAGTATTTGACAGTCGAGATCGCAAACCCAATTTTCCCCGATCGCTGTCAATGTAGTGACTGTGAATGTAAATTAGAGTTAGAACTAAAAGCAGCAACAGCAAAACCAGATATGTTTGACGAAATCGCCGATAAATTTGAGGCGGCTTGGAAAAAGTTACGCGGACAGGACAAAATCTCTGACTCCAATATCCAAGGCGCGATTCGTGAAGTACGCAGGGCGCTATTGGAGGCAGATGTCAACTTACAGGTTGTCAAAGAATTTGTCGAGGAAATCTCTAAACAGGCGCAGGGAGCCGATGTCATCGCAGGTGTGCGACCTGATCAGCAATTTATCAAGATCGTCTATGACGAATTGGTAAGAACGATGGGCGAGGCAAATGTGCCACTCGCCGAGGCAGCTAATGCCCCGACTGTAATTTTGATGGCAGGTTTGCAAGGTACGGGTAAGACTACGGCTACGGCGAAGTTAGCGCTGCATTTACGTAAATTAGAGCGCACCACATTACTGGTCGCCACTGACGTATATCGTCCTGCGGCGATCGATCAGTTGCTCACCCTTGGCAAGCAAATTAATGTGCCAGTCTTTGAAATGGGTACAGATGCTGACCCTGTCGAGATTGCCCGTCAAGGCTTGGCAAAGGCTAGGGAATTAGGCGTTAATACAGTGATCGTCGATACGGCGGGACGCTTGCAGATCGATCGCGACATGATGGATGAGCTAAAGCGTGTTAAGGATGCGATCGCACCCGATGAAGTGCTGCTGGTTGTCGATGCGATGACAGGGCAAGAGGCGGCGACATTGACTCGCACTTTCCATGACGAGATTGGGATTACGGGCGCAATTCTCACGAAGATGGATGGTGATACTCGCGGTGGTGCAGCGCTATCGGTGCGGCAGATTTCGGGGCAGCCAATTAAATTTATCGGTGTCGGCGAAAAAGTGGAGGCTTTGCAGCCCTTCTATCCTGAGCGCATGGCTTCGAGGATTTTGGGCATGGGTGATGTGCTGACTCTGGTTGAGAAAGCGCAAGAAGAAATTGACTTCACCGATGCGGCAAATCTTCAAGAGAAGATTATGAGCGCCAAATTTGATTTTGACGACTTCTTGAAGAACACCCGCATGATGAAGAATATGGGTTCTTTCGGCGGGATGTTGAAAATGCTCCCTGGTATGAAAATCAATGACGCGCAAATTCAGGAAGCCGAAAAGCAGCTCAAGCGTTGTGAATCGATGATTTCTTCAATGACCAAGCATGAGCGTAAAGATCCTGATCTGATTTCTAAAAGTCCTAGCCGTAAGCAACGCATTGCTAATGGTGCGGGTTACAAACTGCAAGATGTGACTAAGCTCGTCGCTGACTTCCAGAAAATGCGATCGCTAATGCAGCAAATGGGACAGGGCAAGATGCCAAATTTCCCTGGTATGCCCAATATGGGCGGCGGCGGCTTCCCTGGAATGGGCGGCATGGGCAACCAAGCGCCATCGGGTAATCCTGTTTATGGCAAAAAGAAGAAAAAGAAAAAAGGATTTGGAGAACTCTAAATTTATGCAACCCAAAATCATTATTCATGGCGGCGCTGGTAGCACCGTCGAGAGCAAAGGCGGCTACGAACCTGTTCGCAAATCACTATTTGCCGTTCTCGAAACCGTTTATCCAATGTTACTCAATGGCACTAAGGCAATAGATGCCGTCGTTAAAGCCTGTCAAATGCTCGAAGACGATCCCAGATTTAATGCGGGGACTGGCTCAGTTCTGCAATCAGATGGACAGGTGCGGATGAGTGCCTCGATCATGGACGGCGATCGCCAAAGTTTTAGCGGCGTAATTAATACGGCACGAGTCAAGAATCCGATCGCAATGGCAAAGCATTTGCAATCTTGCGACGATCGCGTTTTGTCAGATTTAGGTTCCGCCGAACTCGCTCGCGAACTGGGTATACCGATTTACAATCCGCTCACCGATGAACGCCTTGCCGAATGGGTAGAAGAACGTAAAACCAACTTCACGCGCAAAATGGCAGATGTGGCGATGGGAACGATCGGCGCAGTAGTTCTCGATCAATATGGCAACATTTGCGCGGGGACATCTACAGGCGGACGCGGCTTTGAGCGGATTGGTCGAGTCAGCGACTCGGCAACTCCTGCGGGGAATTATGCCACTAAGTTTGCGGGTGTTAGCTGTACTGGTGTGGGCGAAGATATTCTTGATGAAGGCTTTGCCACTCGCGTTGTCGTGCGTGTTACCGATGGCATGACGCTTCAGCAAGCTGTTGACAAGTCTATTAATGAAGCAATTAGCCGAGATCGCGATTTTGGCGCAATTAGTCTCGATGCTACAGGTGCGATCGCATGGGGCAGAACTTGTCCCGTATTGTTCGCTGCGTATCATGATGGCGAAAAGATGCAAGATACACTTTAAATTTAAGGTGGGCTAAGCCCACCTTAAATTTAAAATCGCGATCAAGATGAGCTAAGCTCTTCAAGGAGCCTGAACTGAAATTTTATGAAAGATGTAATCGTGATCGGTGCAGGGATGGCAGGATTGACCTGCGCCCAACAACTAAAACAAGCGGGGCTGGATGTCACCATTGTCGAAAAATCCGCAGGGGTCGGTGGACGCATGGCAACTAGGCGCTTGCAAGGAACTTGGGTCGATCATGGTGCACAATTAATCTCGGTCAAAAGTGATGATTTTGGGAGATTTATTCGTAAACTTCAAGAAAAAAGCATCGTGAAAGAATGGACTCGCAATGTCTATCAACTATCGGCATCTGGGTTGCGTCCTCCCGATGCTGATACACGTCATCCAAGATATTGCTGTCCAATGGGCATGACTGCGATCGCAAAATATCTTGCCAGTGAAATTCCGATTATCAATAATGCCCGCATCGTTGGGGTTAGCCACAACGAAAGCAAATGGCAATTAGTTACTGACCGCCAAGAAATTCTCGAAACTTCGGCGATCGTATCAACCATACCTGCACCGCAATTTCTTCCTATATTTGAAGAAGTACTAGCCGCAGCTCCAAGTTTTTTACAAGCTCTGCAATCCGTCAAATTTGCACCTAGCGTCACGATTATGGCTGGTTACAATACAAGTTATTCTATTCCTGTTGAATGGCAAGCAATTAGATGTGTTGACGATCCGATCCTCGACTGGATTAGCTATGACAGCAGCAAGCATCCAGACAAAGCCATACAGCCTGTTTTTGTCTTGCAAAGTACTGCTGAATTTGCTAAGCAATCAATGGAGGAGCTAGATCTAGAGATTGCAGGAAAACCATTACTTAATCAATTAGGTAGATTATTAGCAAAATGGCTGGCTAGTCCCGAATGGTGGCAAGTGCATCGTTGGCGCTATGCCTTAGCCGAAGAATCTTTAGGTGTTTCTTGCTTATCAACGGCGATCCCTCTATCCCTCGTCTGTGCAGGTGACTGGTGTGCTGGCAAAAACATTGAAGCTGCCTATCATTCAGGCATCGCAGCATCTGAATCTGCGATCGAATTGCTAAAATAATTTCTTAGGCTTTCATATAGCGCTTAGAGACGAGCACGAAAATAAAATACCAACTATTTGTGAGACTGGCTTCGACTCCGTTCAGCCACGGATGGCTGAACGGAGTCGAAGCCATACCACCACTCTAATTTACTGCTGCTCGCTTAGTATATGGATAGAAGATTTAGCAAGTCTTATAAAGACGTTAGGAACAGTCACATGACCTACAAACTATTTCAAATTCCTTCTAAAAAAGTTAATCCAGTTTCTGAAGAAATCCAAAAAAGATTTACTAAGCTTGCTAGTCAATGGACTGAAGACGTAGAAGATATGTCATCCACAGTTGAAATGACTAGACATCCTGCTTATCAAGAGATTATTAGTATGGGAAAAGCGGTGATCCCGTTGATGTTAAAAGATTTAAGCCAAAATCCACTTTATTGGCTAACCGCACTACGACAAATCACCCAAGAAAATCCTGTCCCTCCAGAACATAAAGGTAAAATCAAGCAAATGGCACAAGATTGGCTGAATTGGGGCAAAGAGCAAGGTTATCTTGCCTAATTACGGATGACAAAAGCAATTCACTTAGAGCTACGTTATCCCAATCTAGCGATTACCGATTACAACGTTACTAGCCCTAGATCTCAGGAATATAATTGTTTCGCATGGGCAGCAGGAGAACAAGAGCGATGGTGGCAACCTACACCTGAAGATCAATTTTATTGGGTTGAGGGTGTGCCGATGGAGGAGACTTTATCAGCATATATACAGGCTTACCAGACATTAGGGTACGAGCCATGTGACGATCGCACAATCGAGTCAGGATATGAAAAGATTGCTTTGTATATTAACGATGAGGGAATTCCTGTCCATGCAGCGCGACAGTTGCCGTCTGGGATGTGGACTAGCAAACTTGGCGCACTTGAAGACATTGAACATCAGTTAGAAGGTCTAACTGGCGATCGCTATGGCAAGATTGGTCAAATTTTGAAAAAACCAAAATAAAGATTGACAATCAATACAATCTTTTGCGAAGATTACTAATTGTGAGATTTTATTGAGCAGCAATACTCTTGGCTAATGTAATTGTTATTGGGGCACAGTGGGGCGATGAAGGTAAAGGCAAAATCACAGATTTGCTCAGCCGCTCCGCAGATGTCGTTGTGCGCTATCAAGGCGGTAATAATGCAGGACATACGGTCGTCGTTGGCGATCGCACCTTTAAGCTACACCTGATTCCTTCGGGAATCTTGTATCCCAAAACGGAATGCATCATTGCCAGTGGCACAGTGATCGATCCAAAAGTGCTTCTCGAAGAAGTGGATCGACTCAAAGATTTGGGTATATCGACAGACAACCTGTTTATTGCTGAAACCGCCCACGTGACCATGCCTTATCATCGTGTGCTCGATCGCGCCTCAGAGGAGCAGCGAGCCGAACACAAAATTGGGACAACAGGGCGTGGCATCGGACCAACTTACGCTGACAAATCTGAGCGTGTTGGTATCCGTATGATTGACTTGATGGACGAAAAACGTATGCCTAAAAAGCTACGTTGGGCGATCGAGCAAAAAAACATTGTTTTACAAAAGCTTTATAATTTAGAACCCCTTGATGCCGATGCAATCATCGAGGAATATCGAGGCTATGCCGATCGCCTACGTTCCCATGTGGTCGATGCGTCACTAAAAGTCGATGCAGCGATCCGAGAACGTCGCAACGTCTTGTTTGAAGGAGCACAGGGTACATTGCTAGATCTTGATCATGGCACATATCCCTATGTCACCTCATCTAATCCTGTGGCAGGCGGCGCTTGTATTGGCGTTGGTGTAGGACCAACCTGCATCGATCGCGTGATCGGTGTTGCCAAGGCATACACAACTCGTGTTGGCGAAGGTCCTTTTCCTACCGAGTTACATGACGATATTGGTAACCATATCGGCGAGCGTGGAGCCGAATTTGGCACAACCACAGGACGCAAACGCCGTTGCGGTTGGTTTGACGGCGTAATCGGTCGTTATGCAGTTCGGATTAACGGACTAGACTGTCTTGCTGTCACCAAACTAGATGTACTCGACGATCTCGAAGAAATCAAAGTTTGTACAGCATACGAGCTTGATGGCAAAGTCGTGCATGACTTCCCCAGTGATTCGCGAGCCTTCGCTAGAGCGATCCCCATTTATGAAACTCTACCTGGATGGAAGAAATCGACTAGCGAATGCAAAACCGTTGAAGAGTTACCAACAGAAGCTAAGGACTATCTTAAGTTTCTTGCTGATTTGACGGCAACTCCGATCGCAATTATCTCGCTAGGTGCAAGCCGAGGTCAAACCATCATCGTGGAAGACCCTATCCATGGACCAAAACGTGGTTTGTTGAAAGCTTAAAAACTAACGAACAATAACCAATTACCAATTACCAATCACCAATTACCAAAATGCAATTACAAATAAACGCTACAACTCGCCCTCCAGCCAACAATCGCGCTCTTCGTCGCGGCGGTCAAATTCCTGCAACCGTATATGGACACAAAGGATCTGAGTCAATCTCGATCACGTTAGATGCCAAAGAAGCAACGACTTTGTTACGCCAAGCCACGATCAATAACACCATGATCGAAGTAAACGTAACCGATGGCGACTTTAAGGGCAAAACCCTATTGCGTGAAGTCCAAAACCACCCTTACAAAAAAGCTATTTATCACCTCAGCTTTTTTGCGATCGAGGCTCAGTCGAAAATCGAAGTAGACATTCCTTTGCACTTCATAGGCGTTCCTGTCGGGGTAAAAGTTGGTGGTGGATCAATTGATACAATTATGAATTATGTCCGCGTAGCTTGCGCTCCTAGCGATATCCCTGAAAGCTTTGAAATCGATATTACTGATCTTGATATCGGCAAAGGTGTCCACGTTAGCGAAATTAACTACCCTGAAGGTGTTAAGCCTGTAACTGAGACAACTGCTCTAGTTGTTACCATTCTCAAGAAATAAAACAAGGGGCTTAAGCCCCTTAGTCCAATCCAAATGCAGCGCCTTGCGCTGCCATAAAACCCAGATAATTTTTAAAAAGTGCCGCGAAGCGGCACTTTTTAAAAATTATCTGTATCACACAACCACTCAATAGGCTGTAACAATTAAAAAGAGGCGCAAAGCCTTTTTTTATACGAGAATAATATGCCGATCGCGATCGATCTTTAACCAACCTTCGTCCTGTAATAGCTTCATCGCTCTAGTCACAGTCACACGAGTACTGCTAATCGCACTAGCGAGATGTTGATGTGTAAGTCGGACAGTCAGGCGAGTTCCTCCTTCAACGGGTATGCCGACTTCCTGCTTGAGCAATAGCAGTATTTGGCGAAGGCGTTCTTCCACCCGCTTATTACTAACTAGCGCCAACAAAGACTCAGTTTGCTGAAGACGACGATTGAGATGTTGCAAAATACCTTGATAAAGCTGTGGAGAATTCTCTAGCTCAATCAAAGTGAAACGCATCAAATCAACATCTGACAGAGATATCGCTTGATACGGGTCGAGATTTGTTAGAGGTAAGCCAAAGGGCATTGCTTGGACGGCGAAACCAACTAACACTTCATCGCCTGAAGGATGTAGCGTGTTTAGCTGAACAACACCCCGACAAACTACCCACACTTCATGGGCATACATGGGTATAATTTGTCCACTTTTGTAGGTGTGCATGGTGCGACCGCGATAAATTTCTTCGAGCGATCGCCGCCAGTCGGTTACAGAAGTCGTGGAGTTAAGATCGAAACTTGAGAACGTATATGTCATATCGGTGTGAGGTATGCATATACGATCCTATGTGTTTCTTGACACTAGCGGGTTAAGTCTTGATTATCTAATCAATAAATTATGCTTAACCCCAAAAAGAAAAGACGGCGCGAAGCGCCACCTTTTCTTTTTGGGGTTAAGCCTTTAGCTATTTGAGAACCAACGTCACATTGTTATCTTTGGGAGGAATATCGCTAAATGCTTCAAGATATTCTTTGGCAACTACAGGAAAGTTAGGAAATTCAAATTTTGTATCACCATCAGCGATATATGCCCAAAAATAGCGAAGTTCAGGCGTGAGTTTCTCGGCAAGCTCTTGGGGCAAATTCAAGGGATCATGAGTAAGTAATCTGAGAACAAAGGGATGTGAGTGATCGCCCATCCATTCCCGTGAGAAATGCGATAAATCAGGTTGTTCAGGAATTGACTTGACGCGAAAAGATTCAATTTCTAGGCGATCGCCTGAATCATCAGAGATGTAATTGAGTACTCGATAGGGGTGGGGATAGCTAACCAAGGAGCCTGTAGTAATGTCATAAAGATTGTAGCGATCGCAATAGGCAATATCCTGCACATGCAGATGTCCAGTGAAGACTAACTTCACATTTGCTTGATGTAAAATTTTGCATAAGCGCTCAGTATTACCGAGCATATAACGCCTGCCGAGGGCATTGTGGGACTGATCATGCATATGTTCCAGCACATTATGATGGATCGTCACCAAGTTCAATTCATAGTCTTGATTTTCTAGAACCGACTGCAACCAGATTAGTTGCTCATCATCAATCCAGCCTATTTGTTGTCCGTCAGCATCAAATTGATTAGAGTTCAATCCAATTAACCGCACATTAGGCAATACTTCGCATTCATAATAGAGCTTATGGGGTTCGCTGATGCCAGACTTAAAGCCAAACTTCGTATAGTGGGGGGTGAACTGGTCAAAGGTTTCTACCCTTGGCACATCATGGTTACCAGCAATTACATAGACAGGATAGGGCAGTTTCGCAAGCCGTTCCGACAGCCATTGATGATTTTCTGGTTCGCCATGCTGGGTTAGGTCGCCGGGTAAGAGCAGAAAGTCTAAATCTAGGGTAGCAAGTTGTGACAGCACTTCTTCAAATGCGGAAATACTATACTCAACGAGATGAAATCGCGCAGGGTGTTGCCAAATCGTGTGGGGCAATGCGATATGTAAGTCTGATGCGATCGCAAATTTAAACTTAAGGGCCACCTAGATCTAAACCATAAAATAATTACCTTCTGATTATAAGGTATAGCTAGATAGGCGTGATAAAACCAAAAACCAAAAAAGCTGTGGCGCACGCGCAGCGTGCGCCACAGCTTTTTTGGTTTTTCTACTTATAGAGACAGGATGCCGTTTACAATGGTTGGGTTACCTTGTTTTATGATCAAAATTTGAATGGCTGAGTTAGTTCTGTCGTCTGCCCAAGTTAATCGTGCTGCCCTCACACCGATGATGATGCACTATATCGAAATGAAGGAGCAGTATCCCCATACGGTGATGTTGTATCGGTTAGGAGATTTCTTTGAAGCATTTTTTGAGGATGCAGAACTAATTTCGCGGGAATTAGAATTGGTGCTAACGGGGCGAGATGGGGGGAAGGCGATCGGACGGATTGCCATGGCAGGAATTCCTCACCACGCACTCGATCGCTATGCTAATCAGTTAGTCGAAAAAGGCTACTCGATCGCAGTTTGCGATCAAATGGAAGCCGCCTCAG
>CASBRC010000462.1 GCA_949128015.1 Synechococcales cyanobacterium PMM_0003 | reverse complement strand
TTTGAGTGATAATGAGGCGGCTAATTTGCAGAAAGTAATTAAAGCGGATTGTCGTCAGGTGGATTTAAATGAGTGGTGAGATTGCCTTAGATACTTCTGTTGCGGTGCGTTTTTTGAATGGCGATCCTGAAGTTGTTACAAGGGTTTTGGCTTTGCCAGAAATATATTTGTCGACGATAGTGGCGGGGGAGCTATTGTTTGGAGCAGAAAATTCAACTCGTGCGTTAAAAAAGAAGGGAAGACCAATTCCGATGAATGATGTTTGGATTGCGGCGCATTGTTTGGAACGCGGTTGGGTTCTTGTAACTGATGATTCAGATTTTGATTATGTGGATGATTTGGTTATATAGCATTGGTAATGCGGAGATCACCTCTTTCCAAATCTCACCAAATCAAAGCGCGATCGCACAGTAGTAAGCATTTGCTACAATACTATAGATAAATTCAGCCGTTTAGCAATTTTCAAGAGAGAGGAAATACTAGAAATGACTACAGTAATTAATAACCATATTGAAATTACTCAGGGTATTTGTGGCGGTAAACCTCGTATCGCTGGACATCGAATTAGGGTTGAAGATGTTGCAATCTGGCATGAGCGGCTAGGTTTATCTCCTGATGAAATAGTTTCTCAATATCCAACAATTACTTTAGCGGATGTTTATTCTGCTTTGGCTTATTATCACGACCATTTTCGAGAGATTAGACAACAAATTACTGAAGATGAAGCTTTTGCTCTGGAAATGAAGGCTCAATCTCCGTCACTTTTACAGCAAAAGTTGAAAGAGCGTTATGCCAGAATTAATTAGATTCCATTTAGATGAGAATGCGAATAATGCGATCGCTGATGGATTAAGAAGGCGTAGTATTGATGTCACAACTAGCGTAAAAGCAAATCTAATTTCGGCAACAGATAATCAGCAATTGGCGTTTGCTCATTCTGAGGGTAGAGTGATTTTTACGCAAGATAGAGATTTTTTAGGTTTGCATTATTCTGGGGCAGAACATTCGGGAATTATTTATGTGATTAAAGGAAGTCGCACAACTGGCGAAATTTTGAGGGGTTTGGTTTTGGTCTGGGAGGTTTTGACTCCTGAAGATATGATTGGAAATTTAGAATATTTGTAAGCGTCTTGATCGCCTATCCCCAAAATCCAAACTGCGATCGCAATTTCAACCCTAACCAAATCAAACTGCGATCGCCTATCTAAAAAACAAAAGTCTGACCTTTTATTCTGATTATGGTACGCTAACAATACGCTAGAGAGGTTGTAAACTATGAAACTACAGATTCAAGGCATCAAATCTGGACAGACAATTCAACTATTGGAAACTATTAATATCCCTGATGGAAATGTTTTTCTGGAAATTGAGGTAGACAGGCTAAGTGATAAGACCTCAAGAATAGCAAGACTTAATAAATTATTCGGTGTATGGCAAAATCAGTCTGACCTCGATCTCGTATTTGCCGATATTGACAAACAGCGTCATAGCGACTATGGCAGAAATATTGATTCCTTCGACTTCTAACTAACTATCCATGTATTTACTCGACACGAACATTTGTATTGCTTTACTCAAGGGGAATTCTCAAGTCATTGCTTCCTTTAATGCTCATGCAGATGAATGCTATATTTCAACAATTAATGTAGCAGAACTTTATAGGGGTGTTTACTGTTCGCAACGCTAATTCTTGGGTGGGAAGGGAGTATGTTAATTGTTAGTTTTGATGTTTTGGCGGCTGAAGAGTTTGGCAAAATCCAAGCAGAACTTAGACAGATTGGTAAACCTACTGGTGAACTTGATGCCATGATTGGTGCTGTGGCAAGATCGCGCCATGATCGCCTAGTTACGAATAATACTAAGCATTTCATTAATATTTCTAGTCTGGATTTGGAAAACTGGATTGTATAGCGATCGCAATTTCAACCCTAACCAAATCAAACTGCGATCGCGTATCCCCAAACCAAACCCCCGATCGCAATTTCAACCCTAACCAAATCAAACTGCGATCGCCACTCACCACCCATAAAAGCGATCGCATTTTCATGTTAGTGATTGTAGATTAAAATAGTAATGATAATGATAATGATAATGCTTGCTTGAGCCTTAAATCTATGCTTACAACTATTAAGAACAAGCAATTATTTGCTTTATTGCATGAGCTAAAGTCTGGTCTGGTAGAACTCTATGGAGATAGATTGTTTTCGGTGATTCTTTTTGGTTCCTATGCAAGAGGAGAGGCAACTCTTGAATCAGATATTGATGTGATGGTAGTTTTGACAGATTCTATTAATGCAGTTGAGGAGAGAGGGAGAATGTCTAGTCTCTTCTGGTATTTTTTGAGGCAATATGATGAGTTAATCTCAATTATCCCAATGTCAAAATCTCGATTTTTGGCAGGCGATATTTCTTTTTTAAGAGTGGTTAAGCGTGAAGGTATTGAGATATGAATGAATTAGCAAAATTTTTGATTCTGTCTAATGACGATCTAGAGACTGCTCAATTGCTGTGCGATTGTGGACGTTATCGTTCTGCTATATCGCGTGCTTACTATGCCATGTTTTATATGACTCAATATTTACTTCTCTCTGAAGAATTGGATACTTCTACTCACAAAGGAGTTCTTAAGATGCTTAGCCTACATTTTGTAAAAACAGGGAAAATAACTCCAAGCGTTGCTGATTTACTGAGAGAGGCTTACGATGCTAGACAAGCTTGTGATTATGAATCCGATATGACTGAGGATAAATCAATGGCGAAAAATGCGATTACCAATGCACAAACTTTTATTTCTGAAGTTAAAATGCTGCTTTCTTAGAATTGATAATCGCATATCCCCAAACCCAACTCCGATCGCAATTTTCAACCCTAACCAAATCAAACCGCGATCGCCATATTCTAAATGCTAAACTTCATACCAAAGAAACGAGTTATTTAAAGTATGTATAATGAAATCTACATATGAAATTCATCTGGAATGAAGTCAAAAGGCAAAGCAACCTAAAAAAGCACGATGTAGATTTTGTGAATGCTGAAAAAGTTTTTACAGGCTCGACATTCACGTTTGAAGATAACCGTGAAAACTATGGAGAACAACGTTGGGTAACACTTGGACTCTTAGGCATGAGAGTTGTTGTTATCGTGCATACCGAAACCGAAGATGAAATCCGTATTATTTCCATGCGTGAGGCAAGCAAAAATGAACAACTTCTCTTCTTCAGAAACATCTAACGATCGCGATGAATATCCCGAAATAACACAAACAGATTTAGATCGGGCTAAGTTTCGTATTGCGCTCAAACCTATATCACGCAAGCAAAGTATTACTATCTCTTTAGATGCCAATCTTATTGAGTATTTCAAATTGAAAGCGGGGGAAGTTGGCTATCAAAGTCTGATTAATGAAATTTTGCGTCAAGCAAAGGAGCAGGAAGAATCGAGAAAAGTGTTGCAATAAATCATTAAATCAAAGCGCGATCGCAAATTCCCAAAATCCAAAAGACTGATCGCAATCTCAACCCTAACCAAATCAAACCGCGACCACAAAGCCCCAAACCAAAAGTGCGATCGCAGGTTCACTCTCAACGAATGAGAGTACAGACAAATCTGGAAAATAATCGTAAAATCAAACCAAGGTTTCAGGTGATGATGGCGATGAACTCTACGGCGAAAAACTTTGTTGGTCAAAATTTGCGAGGTAAGTCTTTTAAGAGGCAAGACCTCTCAGGCTCAGACTTTAGTGGCGCGGATCTGTCGGGCGCAAATTTTACAGGTGCAACTTTGATCGGGGCAAATTTCTCGAAGGCTGAGACTGGCGTACAGAAACGATGGTTGGCATTTCAGTTAGTTATTTCCTTCTTTTTGTCAGCATGGACAGGATTTCTTGCTGCTTATACTGGGGTATGGGTAACTTTATTCTTAACCTTCAATATCACAAGCATTAGGATCGCCACTTTTATAGCAATCATCATCATATTTGCCATTGTTCGTCAGGGATTTACAGCGAAGGCTTTCGGTAAAATGGCATTGGCATTGGCATTGGCATTGGTATTAGTATCATACGCCTTATTATTATTGTCAGGGACAAATCCCTTGGTATTATTGGCAGTAGCAGTAGTAGCAGTAGCAGTAGTAGCAGTAGTAGCATTTTCAGTAGTGATATTGTCAGGGACTTTGGTATTGTCATGGGAAGGAGCATTTGTAGGATGGTTAGGGGGAGCATTGTCAGGCGGATTTAGTGGGGCTATGGTGGGGTTGTTGGGAGGGGCAAGGTCATCTGATTCTGCATTGGTTGGGGCTGCGGTAGGGGCAGTCGGCACTATGCTATTAAGTGTTTATGCTGCTTTGCGAACTTTAAAAGGCGATCCCAAGTTCGATATATTCCTGAAGTTTATTGTTGGCTTTGCTAGCATCGGCGGTACAAGTTTTCGTGGTGCAGATTTAACCAAAGCTAATTTTACGAAGGCATATCTCAAAAGTAGCGATTTTCGCAATTCTCGCAAGCAAATTACCAACTTGACTCGTATTATTTGGAATCAAGCAAAAGAACTAGACCGATCGCGTTTAGGAACATCAATTCTTGCTAACCCCGAAGTACGCGAACTATTAGTCATAGGCAAACCCAACCAAAGCAAATCCTACGAAGGCTTAAACCTGCGCGGCGCAAATCTTGACGGAGTTTATTTAAAAGAAGTCAACTTCAAACGTGCCATCCTCAACGAAGCCAGTTTTCGTAATGCAAATCTCGAATCGGCAAACCTCACTGAAGCACAGGCAATTGGCACTGATTTTACTGGTGCAGAGTTTACGGGTGCTTGCCTAGAAGGTTGGAGCTATGACCACACCACCAAACTCGATGATATCGATTGACGCTTTGTTTTTGAATTAGCCTGCATTATTCATCACGACTTAGAAAAATGACTGAAAGCCCTGCCCAGAAATGATTTGACGATTTTACCCAAAAAACAGTCTGTTTTCTGAGTAAATCTCACATACAACCTATATTTAGCAAGGATTTCCAAGAATCAATTTTTAGTCATGGTGAATAATTCAGGTTAGAGCATCCCAACGCGCAAGGCCGTCGCGAACGCCGTCCCGACGATCATGATCTCATTTAATGCGATCGCAGTTTACGTTTAGCCAAAAGCGCGATCGCCTCATCACAACCCAAGCAATTGCTTAACATCATTTAAAGCGATCGCAGGTTGACTTTGTGCCTCTTGCTTAGCCAATCGCAAATCTTTTAAATCCTGTAGGTCTTCTAACATTTCCTTAATCGCCAAAAACTGCTCATAGGGAATCACCGCAAACATTGGCTTGCCATCTTTCGTGATTAATTCTGGATTTAAGTTAAACATAATAGATTTACTGGTAGGCTTTGTCTCTTGATTTAATGCGATAGACAACTATGTTGCTATCTTCTATCTCAAATAACACTCGATAATTACCAACTCTTAATCGATATTCTGGAGTAAAATTTGTGAGCTTTTTGACATCTCCTGCTAAGTCATTTTCCATCGACTGAATTTTCTCCAAAATCTTACCCTGCATTTGCTTAGACAGGCTTTGTAAGTCTTTAACTGCTCTTGGCTTAAATTCGATGAAATATTTCATTCAGAGATTCCTGAAACAATGAGGTTTGCAATGCTTGGCTCATAAGATGATTTCCTGAACAATACTGATTTTCATTATACATATTTCGTCTGAAAGCGATCGCATTTTACGTTTATCCAAAAATGCGATCTCGCTAACGATCGCGATAAATCTCTCGACGATGACCAACTGAGACAACCACAACAACCAAAACCTTATCAATTATTTCATAGAGAACCCGATAATTTCCTACCCTCACCCGATAGATATCCTTCTCACCTGATAGCTTTTTGACTCCTATCGGTCTTGGTTCATTTGCCAATGATTGAATAGTGCGAGATATTTCCTGACGAACCTCAATAGATAGACTTTTTAGCTGTCTTATTGCCTTTGGTAAGATCTGAATCTCGTAGGACATTTACACCAAATCTCCCACCACCGATTCCCAAGAAACTGGTTGCTCACCTAATCTCTCTGACTCAGCGATCGCCTCTAGCGTATCTCGTAAATCTAAACGATTTTCTATCTCTGTTTCTTCTAAAAAATCAACTAACTCTCTAGGTGTCGTATCAAGAATACGCGCAAGCGTAAAAATAGAAATTTGCGGCATATCGTTGAAGTAAAGCAAACTGTGCAAATGTTCACGCTTTAACCAATCTAAAAAGCTGTCGGGAGTAGTTCCCAATACTTCTGCTGAAGTTGCTAGGTCAATTGTTAGCTTTGCCATACTTTCACCTAAAAGCTAAAAGACAAGACAGTATAAATACCGTCTATGTCTAAAAGTTTACTCTAAACCTTGATATTCTTACAAATATCTTCTCGCTCTGCATTTTTGGCATAAGTTCTACACCCATCATCCAAATTACAAGATTGCGATCGC
>CASBRC010000461.1 GCA_949128015.1 Synechococcales cyanobacterium PMM_0003 | reverse complement strand
TTGCAAAGGGGCGGGAACAAGATTTCTGGTTTTCCCCCTTTGCAAGGGGGAATTAAAGGGGGTTTTTGAGACTTGTGTGTACACCGTGGCTCCCGCAGGAGAGGGCAGATCTTCGCTTTGCAGAAGCTACTTAATCTCAACCGTAACTTCCGCAGACATACCTGCCGTAATTCGCGATTCATAACCTTTAAGACTTTGCGGATCTAAGGTGATTTTGACAGAAATACGCTGGACGATTTTGGTGAAGTTTCCAGTGGCGTTATCGGGTGGTAACAAGGCAAATTGAGCGCCCGAAGCGGGAGCAATGCTCTCGACGCGACCAAGAAAAATGCGATCGGGAAAGGCATCTAGTTTAATTTCCACCAACTGTCCTGCTTTGATACGATTCAATTGCGTTTCTTTAAAATTAGCGATGATCCAGTAATTGTTCTCTACCACGGCTATTAATGGCGATCCCACTTGGATGCGGTTGCCCACTTCAACGGTCTTCTTGCCAATCCGTCCTGCGCTAGGAGCGAAGATGTCGATATAGGCAAGCTGTAATTGTGCGTCCTTAAGTGCGGCTCCCGATTACGCGATCGCAGATTTAGCAGCCTCATATTCACTACGGTTAACGGTTGTTTGTTGACCGCTTGCAGCCGCTTGTTCCAATTCACCTCGCGATCCTGACAACTTAGCCTGAGCGCTGGAAATTCCTTGCCTCGCTTGAGCCAATCTTGCTTGCGCTTGTTCGACTACTTGAACTGCCGAATTTTTCTGAGCTAGAGCCACATCAAGCGCAGTTTTGGCTACATCCAATTGCTGATTGGCGATCGCACCTTGTTTATAAAGCGTGCTGTAACGGTTGTAGTCAATTTGGGCATTGTCTAAACTAGCATTGGCTTGCTCTACCTGCGCTTGAGCAAGGGAAATTCCTGCTTGAGCCTCTTGAGCGATCGCTTCAGCATTAGCAATTGTAGCTTGAGCGATACTGACATTTCCCTTTGCTTGAGTGGTCTTGCCACTGGTAGTTTCAGAGGATAGATCGATATTGGCTTGAGCCGCATTTGCAGTTCTTTTAGTCGATTCTAAAGCCGCTTGAGCTTGTTGAACTTTGTTCTCATAGTCCTTCGGATCGAGCTTTACTAATAATTGCCCTGATTGCACCTGCTGATTATCACCCACGAGAACATGGGTCACAGTTCCTGCAATTTTGCTGCTGACTTGGTGAATATGCCCGACAACGGTAGCGTTATCCGTCGATTGATGGGTAGAGGCATATTGCCAAAATCGATAACCAAATGCGATCGCAACTACAGCGCCGACACCCAATCCCGCCAAAATAAAGGTAATCGGTTTAATTCGCTTAGGTTCTATTTTTTCAATTTTTTCAGGTTCATCTACCAAGGGGAAAGAGACGATCGATTCTTTGGCTTCTATCGCAGGAGCTAATAGAGGTTGCGGTGCGATCGCCAAATTTTTGAGACGTTCTTCAAATTTATCTTTGTCAGTAATCATGTCTTTCTCCATTTCTAAACTCCTGCAATACAATGAAAAAGTTCATCTATTTAACTACTTATCTAATTGCGATAATACAAAGAACGATGCTGTCCAGTATGGAGCGTAAGCATCCAAATCCCATCAAATAAGAGATTAATGCCAATCAAAGAACCAACTAACCAAGCTGCACTAAGGGAAGAGATCGACCAAACTAAAATGCCAAAAATAATACCAATGAGTCCACTCACAAGCATCCAGATCCAATTTGGTGATACCCTACGCATTCTAAAGGCGATCGCTACCTGAATCATACCCTGCACAACAATTGTAATCCCGATCACTAATGTGAAAGCAACCAACCCTTCAAACGGATTGGCAATTACGATAATTCCTGAAATAAGATACAAAAGCCCTAAAATTAATTTCCAGACCTGTCCTGAACCTCTAGATTGAAAAGAATAAGTAATTTGAGCAAGTCCAGCAAAGACGAATATCCAACCAAACAACAGCGCTGAAGTAATGCTTGCAAAGAAAGGAAAGGTGATCGCAAAGATCCCCAAAGCGATCATCAGAATAGCGATCGCCTTAATCCGTCCAGACCCAACAAATTGTTCATCATCATCTTCATATTCAGTAATGCTCATCTTAATTTCCTACCTTGCTCTAGTTTAGTAAAGCAACGTTGCTGCTTCCACATATTTACTGTGAAAGATAGCTGTATTATTTCCTGAATGAATTGATTGAATAAGATACAAATCGTAAGTAAATAATTTTTGAAAATCAAAAATTATTTAAAATTGAGGTTTAGATGGTGGTGGGGTGATAAAAATTGCGATCGCATTATGTACAGGTGCAATCTCAGTGATCGAACGATTGAGAATCTCACCCCCCAGAAATAGGGTCGAAGAGCTACCACCATCAAGATTAAGTGCATCGACAGCTCCAAGTTTTTTGAGAACCTCAGCAGTTTGCAAGAGATTTGGGGCAACTCCTTTAGGTGCAGCTTGGACTGTGGCAAGGAGTAACTTCCCTTTCTCCTTCGTAGTTGCGATCGCACTGCGATCAGCAGCTTGTGTATCAAACCCTGATTGAAATTGTTCCAGTTTCCCATTTAGGGATAAACTTCCATTTTTGAGTAGGAGTGGACCTGCACCAATTAAGTTAGAGAAACTCGCAAACTTCTCAGGGATGAAAGCTTGGCGACCACGGACAGTCATCCCTACAGGTAATTGTTTGGCGGCTTCGGGAGTTTGTCGAGCTACTAAAACATATCCATCACTTGGGATCGCAATCTGTCCAACGCCGACTGCCTTACCTTGATACTGCGCGACTACGCGATCGCCACGCACCACTATTAAAAGTTCATTTTCAGTGAGTGGTGAATAAGCACTGCCCCAACTAGGTGTATAGCGAGCGATTCCCCTTTGTACATAACCACTATTGAGATTGGTGAGTGCAATTGTTATCTGACTAGCAGTACTAATTTCTTCTTTAAAATTTAGACGATCAATTAGAATTTCCCCCTTCTCATTCCAAGCGACCGCCCCCCTAACTAATGCTGTTCCTGCTAACCAACGATTTCCTTCCCGAATTGCGCCAACGGGTAACTTCCGAATTCGATTAAAAAATCCGCCATTAATCGCACCCACAGCTTGAGCTTGCTCCACCATTCGCGGAACTGGCATCAAACCGATAACTCCATTAGGCGATCCTTCAGGATTACTCCAAATTGGACGTAGTTTTAATTGGGGTGATTTCAGATCGACTTCCAAAGCTGTAACCGCAAACTTAATCGTTTTCGGATCTTTATCTGTTTTTGGCTTATTGGGGATTTCTATAACTCGTTCAATTCTTCGCAATCCTTCAGCCCATTGGACAGTTAGGCTTGGTGGTACATAGTCATTCCGTAAATCGATCACGATCTTAGGAGTCGGACTACTGAGCATCTCGATCGCAGGATTAATCGATTCATTCATTTGGATCTGAATCTGGGTCAATTTCCCTTGTGGTTGCACATTAACCGACTTCACCAGATTACCTGCGATCGCATTTATGCCAATGGGCAAGTCAGCCGCAACCTCAGCCGATACGACTACAGTAATCAAATTTTCTTGCTGACTAACTCGCCAAGGAGTACGTCGGTTCAAATCGATCACAATGCGATCGCCCCAAGGCTGTTTGCTGCGACGCACAGCTTGCATTTTTGTGTCAGGGGTATAAATATTTAGAGCATTTCCCGTGATTTCAGTTCGCCATTGCTCAGCAAATGGCGCAAGATCGAGATAACGAAATCTGCCTGTGTTATCAAAAGTAACCCGCGAAAAAGTCGGACTAGAAAACCACCGCAATCTTTGGCGATCGGCTTTCTCCGAATCCATCATCTGCACGCCTAAACCACCCGTCAGCCAGTCTTCTTGCACATACAAACTTTGTTGTCCTTGTTCTACTCTCCTAATCCATCGCCCTGTCCAAGGCTGTCCATTTAACTGAATTACATTTCCGCTATCAGGTATGTTCGCAGAAGGGGCGCTGTCGGCAATGAGAACTTGGCAGCTAACTGCGGCAAGAAAAGAAATTAGCGTTTTACGATATGTCATTTTCATGAGGTTAGGGGACTAATTTTTTAAGAAAATGTCTGAATCACGGATTAAAAAGATTACGGGATGTCACAGATTTGCAATAGATAGAAGACGGGAGATGGAAAATTCGTGCAATCTCAAAATCCGTGCAAATCCGTGATTCAGAAATTGAGTAGTTAAGGTGCAGGATTAAAATAGCGAGCATGAATGCTGTCGATTTCTGCCAAAATCTCAGCACTTAACTGGATATTAGCACTGTCGATATTTTCCTTGAGTTGTTCCATTGAGGTCGCGCCAATAATTGTACTTGCCACAAACCAGCGACTCCGCACAAATGCTAGTGCTAATTGGGTTGGCGTTAAATCATGTTTTTGGGCGATCGCAATATATGCAGCAGTCGCGACCTTAACATTCACTTTTTTATAGCGTTGCCCAAAACTTGGAAATAGAGCTATACGAGTATCTGATGGCGAATCTTTGACATATTTTCCAGATAAATACCCAAAAGCAAGTGGACTATAAGCAAGCACGCTCACCTGTTCACGATAACAAGCTTCAGCAAGATCGCTGTCAAAGGTGCGATTGAGCAAACTATAAGCATTTTGAATCGATACAATCTTTGGCAATCCTAGTTGTTTTGCGGTATGGCTAAATTCGCTAATACCCCATGCAGTTTCATTACTGACTCCCAGATAGCGAATTTTTCCGACTTTAATCAATTCGGCAAAAGTTTCTAATTGATCGGCAATACTAACCATCTCGCGCTCTTGCTGCGGATCGAAGCCCACTTGCCCAAACATCGGTACATTGCGATCTGGCCAATGGACTTGATAAAGATCGATATAGTCAGTTTGTAAACGCTTGAGGCTATCATCCACAGCTTGCAGAATATTTTTGCGACTTAGAGCAGCGATCGCATCATCGCGTAACCATTTGTAATTGCGCCCAGTGCCGATAATTTTGGTCGCAATAATTAATTGATCGCGTTTTTGCTTAATTTGTGGCTTGGCTAACCATTCACCAATATATTGCTCGGTTCTACCCTGAGTCTCAGGCTTGGGTGGTACGGGATACATTTCGGCTGTATCAATAAAGTTGATCCCCTGCGCGATCGCATAGTCGAGTTGCTCATGGGCTTCTGCGATCGTGTTTTGCTGACCATAAGTCATTGTCCCTAAGCAAATTTCGGACACCAAAAGTTCACTTGTCCCAAGTCTCTTATATTCCATATTTAGATGCACATATACCGCAAACACAACAATACCATCGCACAAATAAGAAAGGCTCGCTAAGCGAGCCTTTCTTATTTGTTAAATTAAGCGTTCTTTTTCAGGATTTCCACTTTATCTAGACACTCCCAAGGCAGATCTAGATCGTTACGTCCCATGTGACCATAGGCGGCGACATCTTGATAAAAACGACCGTTTCTAGCACTTGGTAAATTTTGCAAATCAAAATTTTTGATAATTGCCGCAGGGCGTAAATCAAAATGATCTTTGACCAAACGCAGCAAAGTTTCTTCATCAACCTTGCCAGTGCCAAAAGTCTCGATGTGCATACTGGTAGGACGGGCTACACCGATCGCATAACTAATTTGCAATTCGCACTTACTAGCCAAACCTGCTGCCACAATGTTTTTAGCAGCATGACGGGCTGCATAAGCAGCACTGCGATCGACCTTTGTGGGATCTTTGCCTGAGAAAGCACCGCCGCCATGACGGGCATAGCCGCCATAAGTATCGACAATAATTTTGCGACCCGTTAGCCCTGAATCGCCTTGTGGCCCACCAATCACAAACTTGCCAGTGGGGTTAACCAGATAGCGGGTTTGATCATTAGGCTTGATCGAGGTATCGGCAAAGCTAGGTAAAACTACATGAGTCCAAAGATCGGCTTTGATTTTTTCCTGTACTTTGGCTTCATCGCTAATACCATCGATCGTGGCATCATGCTGCGTAGAAATTAGGATCGTATCGATCGCGACGGGCTTATCACCTTCATAAACCACGGTGACTTGAGTTTTACCATCGGGACGCAAATAAGCCAAAGTGCCATTTTTACGAACAACTGATAACTGACGCGCTAAACGGTGTGCGATCGCGATCGGCATCGGCATAAACTCAGGCGTTTCATCGCAAGCATAGCCAAACATAATGCCTTGGTCGCCAGCGCCAATTGCTTCAAGGGCAGCTTCTTCTTCTGCACCAGTGCGGACTTCATGCGCCACGTTTACGCCTTGGGCAATGTCTGGTGACTGCTCGTCAAGCGCGACCATCACCGCACAGCTATTTGCCGAAAAGCCATTGTCAGCATTGGTATAACCAATTTCGGCAATTTTTTTACGAGCAATATCAACGTAATTGACATGCGCTTTGGTGGTGATTTCCCCAGTGATCAAGACCAGACCAGTGTTAACTACAACCTCGGCAGCGACACGCGATCGCGGATCTTGAGCCAATAAGGTATCGAGAATCGTATCGGAAATCTGATCACAAATCTTGTCAGGATGTCCTTCCGTAACCGATTCAGATGTAAATAAAAAGCGACTAGCCAACTATGTTTCCTCCTAAACGCAAGAAGTAATAAGGCAAAATTTTTGTATCTCTTAAGATTTATCCATCATAGTACAAGGGGTTATGGGGGGCGTTATTTGTTTTTGCTGATTTAATGGCAACTAATGCGATCGCAAATTATTTCAAAAATTATTTGATTAACTCTATGAAAATGTAACTGCGTATGGGTATAGTCTGATTAAACATAAAACCCGAAAAGCTGTGGTACGCGCAGCGCGTACCACAGCTTTTCGGGTTTTATGTTTTTATACTGCCAAAATCACTAAGTGTTCTGAACCCATGGAGTCAAATAACTTGAAATTTGAAACTACTGCTCAAGAAGCCTGTTATGAAAAAGTATTAACGTGGATGCAAGAGATATTTGGCAAATGTCCCTGCGCTCGCCAAGATGTTCCAGGATTAGGGATCTTTACGGGATCGGCGCTGGTGGAAGTATTGATTTTTCCTTGGGATGGGGATGATGCAATTATTAATACGCGATCATATGTCGTAGTTGGCGCAGAGTTAAAACCAGACTTGATGCGATATTTACTCGAAGAAAATGCCAAGATGATTTTTGGAGCTTTTGGTATATCGCCAGACAGTGAGATTCTTTTTGAGCACTCAATTGTTGGCTCGACTTGTGATCTCAAAGAGTTGCAAGCCTCAGTTAAGGCGGTGATGGAAATTGCCGATGACTATGACGATAAAATTGTCGATCGCTGGGGTGGTAAACGTGCCTTAGATCGCATTCATGCAGGTACATTATCAAGTAATGGTTGGTCATTGTAAAAAACGTAAAAAAAGATAGGTATCGAGGCACGTCTAACTTTTTGTTTTGGGGAAAGCGTAAAGCGCTATATTGCTAGATGACTGCCATTTAGCAAACTCCTATGTCCCAAACGATCGCCGATATTAACGACAAAATCAAAGTAGGTAAAGCCAAAGTCCTCACGGCTACTGAACTCAAAGCCCTTGTCGCAGAGGTTGGTGTTACTCAAGCGACCAAAAAAGTCGATGTGATCGTTACAGGCACATTCGAGCCGATGGAGTCATCAGGCGCAATTATCAACCTAGGACATACCGATCCGCCGATCAAAATTCGCACTTGCTGGATTGATGGCGTACCCGCCTATGCAGGGTTTGGCGCAGTTGATATTTATTTAGGCGCAACTCAAGAACCCGATCCTACCGATGAAGCACCCCAATTTCGCGGCGGTGGACATGCGATCGCAGATTTGATCGCAGGTAAGACAGTTAGCTTTAAAGCGATCGGACATCCTAATGATTGCTATCCCCGTGCCAATTTTGAAACCACAATTACCAAAGATTCCATTAATCAGTTCTATCTCTTTAATCCCCGCAATCTCTATCAAAACTTTATTGTCGGCGTAAATGGCGGTGAAGAAACACTCTATACATATCTGGGTCCCTTGCAACCCCGCTTAGGTAATGCCGTTTATTCCAATCCAGGGGCAATTTCGCCATTATGGAACGATCCCGATCTGCAATTGATTGGCATTGGTACGCGCATCTTTATGGGTGGCGGCATCGGCTATGTCGCATGGGAAGGAACACAGCACTTTCCATTACAAAAACGCTTAGAAAATCGTACTCCCATTGGACCCGCCGCAACCCTTGCCCTCATTGGTGATGCTAAGCAAATGACTCCTGAATGGGTGCGCGGCTGCTACTTCCGCAACTATGGCGCATCACTAATGATGGGTGTCGCCGTGCCACTTCCTGTAATTAATGAAGAAGTCGTAGCTAGAGCAGCAGTCCTTGACGAGCAATTAGTTGCACCAGTAATCGATTTCTCAATTCCACGTCGAGTGCGCCCGATTTTTGGTTCTGTTTCCTATGCTCAGCTTAAGTCTGGCAAAATTGCGATCGCAGGTACAACCGTCCGCACCGCACCTCTAGCCAGCTTACATTTATCCGAAGAAGCTGCCAAAACTCTCAAAGATTGGATCGTCAAAGGTGACTTTACCTTGACCGAACCTGTCGCCATGTTGCCAAGCGATCGCGCCTTCCTACCTCAAGATGTGCGTGGATTCTAACTCACAAAATATGGATACAATAACAATATGCGATCGCAACAAAATATATGATATTCATCAATCCTAAAATAGATTTTGCCTTCAAAAAAATCTTTGGCTCTGAAGGTAATAAAGATATTTTGATCAGCTTTCTTAATGCTCTAATTTACGAAGAGCAGCCCGTTATCCATGACTTAGAAATCCTCAATCCTTACCTTGCCCCCAAGATTCGTGGAGTAAAAGACACCTACCTTGATATTAAAGCAAAAATCACAGACTCTGAAACAGGCGAACAGCGCACAGTAATCATTGAGATGCAAGTCTTGAACGTAGAAGGTTTTGAGAAACGAATTTTATACAACGCTGCTAAGTCTTACTCAACTCAGCTAAGCTCTGGACAAAGCTATAACTTACTCAATCCCGTAATTGCACTAACGATTACAGATTTTGTCATGTTTGCAGAACTAAGTAATATCACTTCCAGATTTGTTCTCAAAGAAAAAGACTTTTTAATCGACTATCCTATTTATGACATCGAATTAATTTTTGTGGAACTTCCTAAGTTTAAGAGAAATCTATCAGATCTAGAAACTATTGTAGATAAATGGCTCTATTTCCTAAACAGAGCCAGAAAATTAAATGAAGTCCCTGCCTCAATGGAAGCCATACCTGAAATTAAAAAAGCTTTTTATATCGCAAATCAAGCTAATCTGACCCTTGATGAATTAGAAGATCAAGAGAAAAGTGAAATTTTTATTCAAGACCAGCGTGGAGTTATCACAAAAGCTTTGCGTCAAGGACTAGAGCAAGGACTAGAGCAAGGGCTAGAGCAAGGGCTAGAGCAAGGACTAGAGCAAGGACTAGAGCAAGGGCTAGAGCAAGGGCTAGAGCAGGGACGGGAAGAGAAAGCTTATGAAATTGCTAAAAAGTTGCTGGGTGTTCTGGATGAGCAAACTATTTGTCAAATGACAGGTTTAACCATTGATAAATTGCGATCGCTGCAATAGTTTTTTGTTCGTCAGCTAATCTTTCAAGGAGTCTATACCAAATTAAAAAATGGCGTTGCCATTTTTTAATTTGGTATAACTCACCCAGTAGGTATTTGCTCTACTTCAATTGCAGGAGGAAGTTTCTCGGCTTCCCAATGACTGAGGATAATTGCATTAGTACTGTTCCCAATAATATTTACAACAGTTTTTAAGCCATCGGTAAGTCGATCAATCCCTGCTACTAAAGCGATCGCTTCTAGTGGCAATCCTGATGCAGACAGTACCGTTGCCATCGTAATCAACGCCGCCCCAGGAACACCAGGAGTACTAAAAGAAACTAGCAAACTGCTCAATGCGATCGCAAGTACTAGAGAAGGCGTTAAAGGGACTTGATAAATTTGGGTCACAAATAAAGCATTAAACCCTTGCAAAATCGCCGCACCATCGCGCTTAAGAGCAGTACCTAATGGAATTGCAAAACTCGCAATTTCTTCGCGCAATCCATAGTTCTCTTGCATATTCTGCAACACCACAGGTAAAGCTGCATTAGAGCTAGCTGTGCCAAATGCTAAGGCGATCGCTTCAGAGAGACTGCGAAGAAATCTAATCGGGTCAGCTTTAAGCACTAATAAAACTAGCATATCTAAACAGAGCATAATCAACGAGGAAATCACTAAACCCAAAACATAAAGAAATAACTTGGCAACTAAATCTAATCCTTGGGTGGCGATCGTCGAACTCATCAGCGCAAAAACACCTAAAGGAGCCACATACAGAATTACCGATAGGGTCTTTTCGCTAATGTGATAGATGCTCTCAATCAATTCTACAAATGGTTTAGCCTTCTCTTTTGCTAATTGGACTCCTATGCCTAATAGAACCGCCGAAAAAATGATTTGCAATAGATTGCCAGTGCTAAGAGCTTCTAATGGATTTACAGGAATTAAGCTAACTAGCCAAGATATAAGAGAAGGAGCTTCCTGAATATTTATATTCGCAGATATAGAGAAGCCTGTCACACCACTACCAGGCTGTAAAACATAGGCTGTGCCCATGCCTACACCAAGCGCGATCGAACTAGTAATTATGTAACTGGTCATTAACTTGACGGTATATCGACCAACTTGTCCAGCTCCTTGAATTTTGGTTAATCCCATGATTAAAGAAGAAAAGACAATCGGAACAACCACAAACTGAATTAGCCTTAAAAAAGATTCACCAATTGGAGCTAAAAAACTTTGATTGATTAGTTCAATATTCTCAGGAAAAGTTGTATTTAGCAGAGTCCCAAAAATGACTCCAACTCCCAGCGAAAGTAAAATAATAGTAGATAAATTCATATTCTAAATTGCTAATGTAAAAACCGCCCTAAAAAATTGTTACGAGCAGTAAATCAAGCTTAAATTAGCTTACTCGCATCAAAAAGAAAGTCCAAAATGAACTGCGATCGCTATATAATCAAGTTTGCTAGGTTTCTCTCTTAAATATTTAGATACAAACAAGATGCTATGGCGGATCGTTATGTTCGCGTGAAAACTTCCCAAGGGGAAGTCTGTTATGGGCTGTTGGAGTTGAATCAATCTATAAAGCTACTTAGCGCAGCACCTTGGCTGGGAGGGGAGCCAAGTGGCGAAATACTCGCGCCAGATACTTATCAACTTTTAGCTCCCTGTGAGCCGAGCAAAATTGTCGCGGTTGGTAAGAATTATTCGGCTCATGCGGCGGAAATGGGCGGAGAAGTGCCGAAAGAGCCAATTATATTTTTAAAACCGACCACAACTATCATATCTCCTGAGGCAGAGATAGCCCTGCCGCCACAGTCTAAACGGGTGGAATATGAGGGCGAGTTAGCCTTGGTAATTGGTTCTCGCTGCTTTAACCTCACGCCCAAACAAGCGATCGCCGCAATTTGGGGCTATACGATCGCAAACGATGTTACAGCAAGAGATTTACAAAGGAGCGATAGCCAATGGACTAGAGGAAAGGGCTTTGACACCTTCTGTCCTTTGGGTCCTTGGATTGTGCGCGAAATCAGTCCCACCGCCATGATCCAGACTTTTGTGAATGATGTGAAGAAGCCTTTTCAGTCAGCCGCGATCGAGGAGATGGTATTTTCTCCCGACTATATCGTTTCTTACATTAGTCAAATCATGACTTTACTACCTGGAGATATTATTCTCACGGGTACGCCTGAAGGTGTGGGGGCAATGCAAGAAGGCGATCGCATTTATATTGAAATCGAGGGGATCGGCAAATTGCAAAACACAGTAATTTTGCGATCGCCTTTACCAGTTGATGAAGAATCTGAAGAAGACGAAATTAATGAGTAATAAACAAGTAATAAACAAGTAATAAAAATATATTGAGAGGTGCGTTATCTTTATTGCTTCTTGGGAACATATTTTTTGAAACCTCAGTCAAAAATATATAGCAAGCTTTACAGTAAAAATTAGGCTCAATGCCATAGGCGTATCCACACACGAGCCAAAAAATATATCAGGGGGGAAATTTGATTTGCTTACTCATCCTCACACACCCGTTAATTCTATGAATTACTCAACCCGAAACTTACCAAAATTTCTAAAAAAGCAGTTTGGCTACTTATCTGCGATCGCCCTAACTTTGCCTTTAGTAGCAATTCCTAGCTTTGCTCAAATTATCCCTGTCGAGACAAATCCTAGCTCTAATCCCTCCACGCTCCCCGCCGAAAATCCTAACGATAAAGCTGCCAATCCTACGGACAACAAAACAGCCCGTTTTAGTTGTCAAGTGCGAGAAGGACAATACATAGTTGTCTATCAACCTAAGAGTCAACCCCAAAAATATTTCCCTTGGGCTGCTCCTAGCAATATGGGCGATGGCTGGTCACCTGAGCGCCGTTGCAACGAAATCGGTCGTCGATTGGAGTCATATCGTCCTGATGGTTTGCTGGAAATGCGAACTAGTACTGAAAATGGCTACAACGTGATTTGTGCCACTACTGACAAAAATTCTACTTGTCGAATTGTGCTGACTGTCCCCAATGGTCAAGATCCGATCGCAACTCGCGATAAAGTCTTTGGCAATCTCGCCACTGCCGATAGTGGTCAAACAACTACAGCCGTAAATACCTATCGCGGACGCGATCGCAGTTTAAGTGATGTCACTAGCGATCTCGGTTTAGGCATCGATTTATCAGGTATCAATGCTGTACTTGGTTCAGTACTATCCTCAAGTCGTCCTGCGTCTAATGTGCGTAGCGGTAACTTGTATTTGAAGCCCTTCCTTGATCCTAGTGATGGTGGTACAGGAGCTAGTTTGACTAATAGTGGTTTTACTGGCGGTGCTAGAAGACTCAACCCAGATAATTTTCGTTAATTAAGCCTATTAAACGTCTGAATCACAGATTTATACAGATTTTAAGATTACACAGATTTCTAATTTTGCTATATTTTCATAATCTGTGTAATCTCATAATCCTTTTAATCCGCGATTCAGATATTTTAAGCTTCGTTCAATGCAGCGATCCCTGGCAGAATCTTGCCTTCGAGCAATTCCAAGCTAGCGCCACCACCAGTCGAGATATGGCTCATCTTGTCAGCAACACCTACTTTCTCAACCGCAGCTACTGAATCACCACCACCGATGATCGTGATTGTGCCTTTGGCGGTCAAGTCTGCGAGAGTATTTGCGATCGCTTCAGTGCCAGCCGCAAACTTATCAAACTCAAACACACCCATTGGACCATTCCAGATTGCGGATTTGCACTCAGCAAGCGCAGCTTGAAATACCTTTACGGAGTCAGGACCAATATCTAAGCCCATCCAACCATCGGGAATATTATCAATGCTGACGGTTTGAGCATTAGCATCAGGTTTAAAGTTATCAGCAACAACTACATCGGTAGGCAACAAAAACTTCACCCCACGTTCTGCGGCTTTCTTTTCAAGGGCGCGAGCCAAGTCTAGCTTATCTTCTTCAACTAACGACTTACCAACATTCAATCCACGCGCCTTGTAGAAGGTGAAGATCATGCCGCCGCCGAGCAATAAATAATCGACCTTATCGAGTAGAGTTTCGATAACTCCGATCTTACTGGAAACCTTAGAACCACCAACGATCGCCGCGAGAGGTCGCTTAGGATTGTCGATCGCACCACTGAGATATTGCAATTCCTTATCGAGCAAGAAACCAGCAACCGAGGTGCTGATGTACTTGGTTACGCCTTCAGTTGATGCATGGGCGCGGTGAGCAGTACCAAAAGCATCATTTACATAAATATCAGCCAAAGATGCTAACTTCTTGGCAAATTCAGGGTCGTTCTTTTCTTCTTCAGGATAAAAACGCACGTTTTCTAATAAAGCAACATCACCGTTGTTGAGGGCATTAACTTGAGCGGCAACTACATCACCGATGCAATCATCGGTTTTGACTACAGGCTTGCCTAGCAAATCAGATAAACGTACCGCTACAGGATTGAGGCGAAGGCTCTCGGTCACGCCCTTAGGTCTACCAAAGTGGCTAGCGAGAATTACACGAGCGCCAGCTTCAGTGAGGTACTTAATCGTAGGCAGTGCGGCGCGAATACGGGTATCGTCAGTAATTTTGCCATTTTCGTCTTGAGGAACGTTAAAATCAACTCTTACTAAAACTTTTTTGCCTACTAAGTCATCGACCGATAAACTTGCAAGATTTTTCTTTGCCATAAATTTTTGTACTCGCAGTATATAAAGTTGCTTTTTTACAATGTCTTAATAATTTTACAGAACTCCGTCCAGTTTAAATCCAAAAAATAAGCGCCATTTCGTATCGTCATTTACCGCAGCCTAAGTGAATAACGATATTTTTTAATTACTGGTCACAGCGCTTTGCGCTGCCATAAAACCCAAAGAAATTTTTGAAAGTGCCGCGAAGCGGCACTTTCAAAAATTTCTTTGCACCCTTTAAAGCCTCAATAGGCTGTATTCTACAAAAAGGCGATCGCAACTAAACTCAAAGCTTCAGTCCACTCAACGATCGCGCCATAGGTATCGCCAGTCTGTCCGCCCAGTTGACGGTTGAACCATGCGCCGATCAGCCACGCAAAACTAAAGCCGATCGCAGTTAACCCAATCGCTAAATAAATTGATTGATACAACCAACCAATTACAAAATTACCCATCGTTAACAAAATTGCGACTAGCCACACTTGCCAGTGATGCAGATCTTCTTGATGGAATTTGCCTTTGCCGATCGCTTTGAGATAGGGATAAGCCATAATTGCGCGAAGTTGTCCCCATCGCGCCCAACCCCAGATGCTAGCTAAAATCCAAAAGCGATGATCTTTAATTGCGGCGAGCGCAATCACTTTTAACAACAAAATTGCGATCGCAGCCATTGCCCCAAAAGCACCAGTATTACTATCCGACATCACTTCAAGGCGACGACTAGGATCAGTTACAGCTAGTCCATCGGCGGTATCCATTGCGCCATCAAGATGTAATCCGCCCGTGATTAATAATCCGAATAAAATTACGATTAGCGATCGCAAATAGATAAACTCTGGCGCAGGTTTTAGCAGTCCTAAACCAAAATCGACAACTGCGATCGCGCCGCCGATTAAAATGCCAATCAGTGGAGCATAGAGAGCAATTCCGCGAAAATCAAGAGCAATCTGCGATCGCCAAGGCAAACATGTATAAAAAATAACTGCCGCTTGAAATTTTCGCCAATACTGCATTTAAGTAAAACCATAAATTAGAGGTAGCGCTTTGCGCCACTTCTAATTTACCGTCAAGCGAAAGCCAAAAATTAGAGGCGGCGCAAAGCGCCGCTCCTAATTTTTGGGTTTTGATTGGCTAGGATAGAGAGAATATTTTTTTTAAATAAAGAGTTTGCGTAGAGAGCATGATAAAACAGCGTCGTATTTGGTCTTGGCTCGTAATTGGTTTAGTGACGATCGCCGTGCAGTTTTTCTGGATTGGCGGCGCAAATGCTGCGATTACAGACTATTTGCAAGAGCAAAAATTCTTGACTAATGTTTGGCAAATCGTCAACCGCTCCTACGTTGACGCTGATTTTAATCATCAAAACTGGTACAAAGTGCGCCGTAACTTTGTCAATCGTAAATTTAATAGCCGCGAAGATACCTATCAAGCGATTCGTGAGATGCTGGCAACCTTGGACGATCCTTTTACGCGACTACTAGAGCCAGATAAGTTCAAAAGTATGCAAACTAGCACTTCAGGCGCATTAACAGGTGTGGGCTTACAAATTGCCGTTGATGAACCCGCTAACAATATCACTGTGATTACCCCGATTGAAGGTTCACCTGCGGAGATGGCAGGAGTGCGATCGCGCGATCGCATTGTCGGTATCGATAATATTCCCACCAAGGGTTTAAGTCTGGATGAATGCGCGACCAGAATGCGCGGAAAAATCGGTTCAGAAGTTAAGCTCAGTTTAGAGCGTCCGATTGCGGATAGTAAAGATTTTGAGAAACTAGATGTGGTGATTAAACGCGATCGCATTGAGGTTACGCCAATTATCGCCAAACTCAATCAAGAAGACAATCACAAAGTTGGTTATATCCGTCTAAATCAGTTCAACGGCAATGCATCAGCAGATATGGAAAAGACTCTTAAAAAATTTAAGTCAGAAGGAGCGGATCGCTATGTCCTTGACTTGCGTGGTAATCCTGGTGGGCTATTTGATGCAGGTTTACAAATTGCGCGGATGTGGATTCCTGAAGGAACTGTTGTTTACACAGTAGATCGTCATGGCATACAAGAGGGTTTTGAAGCGAAAGGCGATGCAATTACCACCGATCCATTGGTGGTTCTTACCGATGGCGGCAGTGCGAGTGCTAGTGAAATCCTTGCTGGAGCTTTGCAGGAGAACGATCGCGCTCAACTTGTCGGCACAAAGACCTATGGTAAAGGCTTAATTCAATCTCTGTATGAATTGGAAGATGGCTCAGGCTTAGCGGTAACGATCGCCAAGTATGAAACTCCATTACATCACAACATCCATAAGCGCGGCATTATTCCCAATGTGGAAGTTGCTCTTACTGAACCCATCACCCGCAAGCAACTTGGCACAAGTGAAGATTCGCAGTATGTGGCGGCTCTATCGGTTTTAGATGGAACTTACAAAAACATGGTAGCAAAATCTTGATTTATATAAACGCTATTCACACCGCGCAAAGCGCGGTGTGAATAGCGTTTATATAATCTTAACTAAGCGCCATCAATTCAGGATCTTGAAATAGAGGCGTACTCAAATAACGCTCACCAAAACTAGGCTGAATCATCACGATCATTTTGCCAGCATTCTCAGGACGCTTCGCAATTTGGATTGCTGCGTAAAGCGCCGCACCGCTAGAAATTCCTGATAGCAAACCTTCCTCACGAGCCAATCTACGCCCGAATGCGATCGCTTGATCGTCAGTCACAGGAATAACCTCATCAATCAATTCTGTTTTCAGAACCTCTGGCACAAATCCCGCACCGATGCCTTGGATTTTGTGAGGGCCTGGACGATTACCTGCTAAGACTTGGCTATTGGCTGGCTCCACTGCGATCGCCTTAAAACTAGGCTTGCGTGACTTGATCACTTCCGCAATCCCTGTAATCGTGCCACCAGTACCCACACCTGAAATCAGAAAATCAATTTCTCCATCGGTATCTTCCCAAATCTCTTCAGCCGTGGTCTTGCGATGAATTGCAGGATTGGAAGGATTGCGAAACTGTTGCAACATATAAGCATCAGGTGTACTTTCCGTAATTTCCTTAGCCCGACTAATTGCGCCGCTCATGCCTTGAGTTCCAGCCGTCAGTTCGAGCGTAGCTCCATAGGCGCGTAACATCGCTCGCCGTTCCATACTCATTGTTTCAGGCATAGTCAGGATCAATTTATAACCCTTTGCCGCCGCCACCATTGCAAGCGCAATCCCTGTATTGCCTGAAGTCGGCTCGACCAAAATTGTTTTATTAGGCGAAATTAAGCCCTGTTCTTCAGCTTCTTGGATCATATTTACGCCGATCCGATCCTTAACCGATGCGGCGGGATTCATCCCTTCTAGTTTGACGATGATTCGCGCTACGCAGCCTTCAGCCTTGGGGATACGCTGCAATTCGACTAAGGGGGTATGTCTGACTA
>CASBRC010000460.1 GCA_949128015.1 Synechococcales cyanobacterium PMM_0003 | reverse complement strand
AGAAAATACGGACGCTTTGAGTGGTCGGTTTTAGATTGGAATGAAACTGCGATCGCATTTTATACGCGCATTGGTGCAGAGGTTCTGCCAGATTGGCGCATTTGTCGAGTTACTGATGATGCATTAGAGACTCTTGCCAAAAAGTAGAAAGGTGACGCGATGCGTCACCTTTCTACTTTTTGGCAAATTCCGATCAAGCGAATCACAGTAAAAATTTTAAAAGGGTTGCAAAGCAACCCTTTTAAAATTTTTACTGGTTCGGGTTTGAGCGCAAAGCGCTTTAACAATCACGGTTTGATATTAATCCATTAGATAAAACCGTTTTACACAGTTTCGCTTTGGCTAATTGTGCTTCTGATATATTTGAACTAGTCAGATCGGCTTCAGTAAGATCGGTTTTCTCAAAGATGGCTCTAGTAAAATCGGTAAGTAACATTTTTGTGTGTTTAAAGTTGGCATAGCTCAGGTTAGCTCCGCTCAGATTCGCTCGACTCAAATTAGAGAAAGTAATACTTGCGCCTTTTAGGTTAGCCCGACTCAGATCGGAGGCAAGTAGATAGGTATAGTCTAAGCTACTAATTGGGAGATAAGCCCCTGTTAAATCGCAAACTTGACAGTTTTTTGTAGTTTGTAATTGGACAACTTGGCTAGGATTTGCCGCCCACGCTGGCAAGGGAAACAAAAGCAAAATGAGTAGCGCGATCGCAAAAAAGATGCGGTATTTCATGGCTAAAGTTTCCGATTTTAAATAAGCATTTAGATGTGTGAACAATGTCTACTCTACAACAACATAAATTTGTTTTGGCGTAAAGTTCTATAAACCCAAAAAGATATGGCGCACGCGCCACATCTTTTTGGGTTTTAATCAATTGTCACAATCACAGGAGTGTGATCGCTAGGCTGAGTTAGCTTGCGTGGTTCAATATCGATCGTACAGGCTGTAGATTTTTCATAAAGTGACTCGGTTAAGAAATGGTAGTCAATCCGCCAACCTCGATTACGCTGAAAACCACCCGAACGATAGTCCCACCAGCTATAGTGACCGCCATCCTCTTCAAACTTCCGAAATATATCCTTAAATCCAAGGTTTAAGACTTCGGCAAGAGTCTCACGCTCGATATCCGTGGACATCACCTTGGTTTCCCGTCCCTTAGGATCGTAAATATCCAGATCAGCGATCGCAACATTAAAGTCGCCACAAATTAGCACATTGGCATTTTGGGTTAACAAAGCTTGCAAATATGCTTTTAATAATTTCAGCCAGCGCAATTTATATTCATATTTTTCGCTCCCCACTTCTGAGCCATTGGGGACATACATATTCACGATCTGCACATCGCCCAATTTAGCGGTAATCAGCCGTTTCTGCTCATCTAGGCTAGGATCATCAATTTCGCCTAATACTGACGCAAAGCCTGTTTGAATATCTTGTAACTGCGATCGCGAAATTAGCGCTACGCCGTTGTAGGATTTCTGTCCGTAAATATAAGTTTGATAACCTAAATCAGTAAATGGGGCATGGGGAAAGTCCGCATCAATTACTTTTGTTTCCTGTAAGCACAACACATCAACGTCAGGATTTGCTTGCAACCAATCACAAATATGGGTAATCCTTGTGCGGACTGAGTTGACGTTCCAAGTTGCAATTTTCATGAAATCTGTATTTTCGATCGAAATTTGTTATAAATCTATAGCCATCCTAAATGAGAGGCGGCGCAAAGCGCCACCTCTAGTTTTTGTTTTTTGGGATATGGCACAATGTGGAAAGTGATTTATATTTTTAGACTTTGAGTTTGTCCAGCATGATTTCCCATACCAACATTGCCGAATTAATTCGCGCCGCCATACCTAATGCCAAAGTTCAAGTTGAAGATCCTAATCATGATGGTCAACATTTTTCGGCGATCGTTGTCGCTGAAGAGTTTGAGGGCTTATCGATGATTAAGCAACACAAACTAGTATATGGTGCAATCCAAGAGCATCTCGATACAGGTGCAATCCACGCATTGCAGTTAAAGACTTACAGTCTCTCTAAATGGGAAAGTATGCAGGTTCAAGTTAACTAAAACCGAAAAAGCTGTGGCGCACACTGCGTGTGCGCCACAGCTTTTTCGGTTTTAGGCTTCTACTTAGAAGGCAAGTTGAAAATTAATGAATCAAAATTCAGTTCCATTATTAGAAGCGGCGCAGCGATATCTCGATATCAATCATGCGCCGTTTTATATGCCAGCACATAAACGTGGACAGGGTATTGATTGTGAATTTATGGCAATCATGGGCAAGAATATCTTTCGCCTAGATTTACCAGAACTTCCCGATCTCGAAGAGCCAATTGCTGAAGCCGAAGCATTAGCTGCTGATGCTTATGGAAGCGATCGCGCTTGGTTCTTAACTAATGGCTCCACTTGTGGAGTACAAGCGATGCTATTGGCAACTTGTCAGCAGGGAGACAAGATTTTGATTGGGCGCAATTGCCATAAAGCGGCGATCGCAGGATTAGTACTTAATGGCGCTACCCCCATCTATTTGCCAACAGACTATTTGCCAGAATTTGATTTGGACTTGGGTGTGAGTCCTGAGACTCTAGAATCCTTTTTAAAAAAATATCCCGATGCAAAAGCGGTGATGCTGGTCAGTCCTAATTATTTTGGGGTTTGTGGCGAACTTGCAAAGATGGTGGAAATCGCCCATGATTTTAATGTTCCCTTATTAGTTGATGCGGCGCATGGAGCGCATTTAGGCTTTCATCCTGATCTACCAATTTCGGCAATCCAAGCAGGAGCCGACTTGGTAGTGCAGTCAACTCACAAAATGGCTGGTAGTTTGACCCAATCTTCGATATTGCATTTACAAGGCGATCGCATTGCTGCTGAACAAGTCGATCGTGCCTTACAAATATTGCGATCGAGCAGCCCAAATCTATTGCTGATGATTTCTCTGGATGTAGCGAGGCGACAAATGGCAGTTAATGGCAAAGAGTTATTAACAGAAACTATAAGATTAGCCCAAAAGTCGCGATCGCAATTAGATCAAATCCCTAACTTACGCACCTTTAGTCAAATAGAAGTTCCTAATCTTGATGAAACTCGCTTAACGGTAATGGTCGATCGTTTAGGTGTTACAGGTTTTGAAGCAGATATATATTTACATTCCCAATTAAACGTAATGGCAGAAATGCCCACACTTACTCAACTAGTATTTAGCCTTAGTCTTGGTAATACTCAAACTGATATTGATCGGTTGGTGCAAGCTTTCCAAAAACTTGGGAAGGAAAAATTAATTACGCAATTAATTACGAATTACGAATTACGAATTACGAATTATCAATTGCCAATTACCAATTACCAATCGAATCTCACTCCTCGCCAAGCTTATTTTGCTAAATGCGATCGCATTCTCCTCAATAATGCGATCGGCTGTATCAGTGCCGAATCTCTCTGCCCCTACCCCCCAGGAATTCCCTTAGTTTGTATCGGTGAAAAAATCACCTTAGATGTGGTGCAAATGCTACAAGCGATTTTGCGATCGGAGGGTATTATTAATGGCGCTAGTGATGAAACACTCAAAACAATTCTCGTTGTAAGACAAGATGTCTTTTGACTGATGTTACGTGGAAGATCCTAAAAACCTCACCCCCTTCGACAGGCTCAGGGCAACGCCTAGCCCCTCTCCTTGCAAAGGAGAGGGGAACAAGAAAAAAAATCTGGCTCCCCTTCTCCTTGCAAGGAGAAGGGGTTGGGGGATGTGGTGCATTTTCTTTGCATGTAGCATCAGCTTTGACGCGGAAGAACAGATAGCGCAATCTCTGTTTGTTGGGACTTACGACCTGTACTTTTGAAAACTGCAAACTGTTTTGAGGTTGCCATAGCTCGACACTCAATACTCGTCTTTGTTACAAACCATACTTTAGAAGCTGATTTATCATAGACAAGTAGATAAGCGTATAAAAACCAAAACTCAAAAAGCTGTGGCGCACAGCGTGCGCCACAGCTTCTTGGGTTTTAAGTTTAGAGCGATCGGTTAACCATTTATCTTGTTGAGTATTAACAAATAGCTATGCTGGAATACCTTCCGCCGTTAAATGACCATAACTTGCCATATCCCGATACAATTCATCCGATCGTGGTTCATTTTGTGATTGCGATGGTGTTGTTTGCTGTGGTATGCGATGCGATCGGCTACTTTACGCGCAATCCTCGCCTATATGAAGTAAGTTGGTGGAATTTCTTTTTTGCCACTATTTCTATTTTTATTGCCATTATTTTTGGACAAATCGAAGCGGGACTAGCTGAGCCATATGCTGCGGTGACATCGACGCTAAACTTACATACTATTATCGGCTGGTCGCTTTCAGGCATTATCGCCTCAATTACGGGATGGCGCTATGTCATCCGTGTTCGCAATCCTAAGGAGTTGCCCGTTGCTTTCCTAGGTGCGGGAGTATTACTGACGGGAATAGTTCTATTTCAAGTCTATCTTGGCGATTTGTTAGTCTGGGTATATGGACTGCATACGGTTCCAGTTGTGGAAGCTTTAAGGGAGGCTGCGTTAAAATGAATACAGAACTAATCAATCAATTAGGCAGTCAATTTGGCGCAAATGGTCTGCCTTACGCCATTCCTATTCATCCCAATCTCGTTCATATGACTTTGGGATTATTCATCGTTGCGATCGGATTTGATTTTGTCGGCGTGTTTTTTGTTCTCGAAAAGCCCTTATTCAAATTTATGGCAATCCCCGCCGCCAGATCCAACTTTTTTGATGTCGGTTGGTACAACATGATCGCCGCCTCGATCGTCACATTTTTTACGGTCGGTGCTGGTTTTTATGAAATCCTGCTCGCTTCACCCGATCGCAATGTGAGAAGTGCTTGGGGTTTTCAAGCGATGGAGACGATGATCTGGCATGGTGTGGGTGGCGTGCTGTTACTTGCGCTAATTGTGGGCATGACTGTATGGCGAGGCGTTCAACGCTTTGTTTGGCGAAAAGATCTCGCTCGACAGGTGCAATGGAGCTATCTAGTTGCAGGGTTATTTATTTTCGCAATTATGTTCGCTCATGGCACTTTAGGCGCACAGCTTGCTTCTGAGTTTGGCGTGCATATCACTGCCGATCGCCTGTTACGCATAGGCAAAGATATCGATCTTAATAAGCTATTGCAATAGGGAGATCTATGAAAATTCGTGCAATTTTAATCTTGATTGTCGTTGCGATCGCGATCGCAATAATCAGTCTCTGGATGGGACAAGTCTCCTATACTTGGTTCCCGCCTCAAGCCTCGGCAGAATCAATTCTAATTGATAATTTATTTAGTTTCTTGGTGACCTTAGGAACTTTTATTTTTCTCGGTGTCGTTGGCACATTGACCTATTCGATTTTGTTTCAAAGAGCAGGTAAATATGACTTCAGTGATGGCCCCCATATTGAGGGAAATGTCAAATTAGAAATTATCTGGACGGCGATTCCATTTGCATTGGTGATTTGGATTGCTACCTATAGTTATCAAATCTACGATCAAATGTCGGTTTTAGGACCAATGGAACATGTTCACATGAGTGCCTCAGCCGAGGCTGCAACCATGGACATGTCAGCAAGTCCTGAAGATACAGAAAATATTCAAGTTTTCTCGCGTCAATGGGCTTGGGAATTCCGCTATCCAAATCAAACCAGTGGTGATGTAACAAGTACTGAGTTGCATATACCGAACAATAAGCGGATCAAGTTAGCCTTACATTCTGAAGATGTGATTCATGGATTTTATATTCCTGCTTTTCGTTTGAAGCAAGATATTATTCCCGGTCGAGTTATTGACTTTGAATTTACCCCAATTCGTGAAGGTAAATATCGCCTGCGAGACTCGCAATATAGCGGCACTTATTTTGCCGCCATGCAAACCGATGTCGTCGTCGAGTCACCCGAAGCCTATCAACAATGGCTAGCGGATGCATCAAATACACCTCCAGCCGCCGCTTATAATCGCGCCTCGGTTGAGTATATTATTCGCTCTCTTAAGGGTAATAATAGCTGGAAGACCGTCGTACCTGCTGCGCCACCTGTAGTTAATTACTCAAATAATTATGCAAATTCTCAAGGGAGCAAATCATGACCATCTCTATTGATGCGATCGCTGCTATTCAACCGCCTGATTCGGGCAAGCCTGAAGATTGGCGACGGTTTTTTGGCTTCAGCACTGACCATAAAGTAATTGGCATTCAATATTTAGTTACTTCCTTCTTCTTCTTTCTCATCGGCGGTGTACTAGCAATGGTGATGCGTGGCGAGCTGCTCACGCCCGAATCTGACTT
>CASBRC010000459.1 GCA_949128015.1 Synechococcales cyanobacterium PMM_0003 | reverse complement strand
GTTGCAAAGCAACCCTTTCAAAAATTTACTGGTTCGGATTTGAGCGCAAAGCGCTGTAATTTGCGATTCTAAGCAGCACAGCTTCTCAAAACTACACCGATAATTATGCCGATACCGACAAAACGCACAATCTGCCAAAACGGTTCCCGAAAACTACTCCAAGACAATAGACGACTTTCGAGATCGGCTTCGATTTGTTCGATTTGTTCGCCTAGTTCTTGTAGTTGCTTGAGTAGTTCTTCTTTATGGGGCGTGGAGTGCGATCGCAAATCTCCAGAATTAAGGTTTTTAGAATTAGGCTTGCGACGAATTTTTTGGTTGTTGTTTTGATTGTTGTTTTTAAGATTGCGATCGTCTGAAACATCTTGAATTTGCGTTCTGATCTGCTCTTCTTGTATTTGTAAGTCTTTCTGCTTAGTCGAGTCACTACGAACTTGCAGAAAACGCTGTTCGATTTCGGCTAATAGTTCTTTTGTTTCTTTGAGTTGAGCTTCGACATCGCTCCAATCAGAATTTTCTGTCACAGCATCAATACAAAATAAGTTGGATTTTACAGCAAATCCCGATCAAACCAAAACCAGATTTTTTATAAAAGCCACGCGAATAAAAAATCTGGTTTTGGTTTGAATTTTAAGGATTGTAATATTCTGGCATGATCTCTAACTGCAAAGGCTTTGGCGATCACTTGTACTAAGTGCGGCGCGTCTTTGTAAATACAAGTGTAAATACAAGTCATTCAACCACATCTTGATTGATTTGCTCATTAATTTGCTCGGCAGTTGGTGGAATATTTGGCGCGGACGCTGAATTTGTTGTATTCTCCGCAATTTCTACAACTACCTGTTGCAAATTACCTAACTCAAGCCGCAAGGTTTTCAAATCATCGGTTAGCTCTTGAGATTGTTGACGCAAATTAGCTAAAGAGATGGCAATCCCAATTTGGGCAGCCATCAACGATAGAGAGGTGCGATCGCTTTCTGCCCAGCTATGATATGCACTGCCATGAAAAGCAACCAGAGTACCCCACACTTCTTGCCCTGCATAGATTTTATTCGCGGCATAGGATGAGATGCCGATCTGTTCGAGTAACGTCACGATGTGAGATGACAGGCTAGAAGTGCGAATGCTGTCAATGATCTGAGCAGAATGTTCTGGATCCGTAGACTCGATTATGTGTCGAGCTAGTAAAAGCTGTCTTTCGGGCATATCAGCTAGAGATACTAATCCTGATGCGATCGCATCAGTCGCAAACTCACCGCGCCCATCAGCATGGCATCGGAAAATAACAACTCGATCCACTTGCAGTAATTTCTGGGCAACTTGGACAGCTACTTGCAAAACTAGCTCTAAGGATGGCGATCGCTGAATAGCATCAGCAAGCTGAGCTAATGCTTTTTCCCTAGCAATGATATTGCTCAAAATATCATTGCTTTTTGTATCGTTACTATTTGTATCTAATGACTGCGCTGATGTCAGCTTTTCATACTGTTCTTCCCAGCTAAGTTGATGGACACGTTCCTGCTGCACCAAAATAGCTTTGAGGTGTTCATAGGCGGCGCGATCACGGCATAGGTGGCGAATTTGATCTAGGAGGGTAGAATCCATGGGTATGAGCGACTGCGTTACGCTATCTAGACTATGGATTTTAGCGGACTAGTTTTGGCGATCGCATGAGACACAAAGCGTAACTTTTATTCGGTTTACAGTGCTTAGCGCTGTAATATCGTTATGGTTGTCAAGATATATAAAAAATATGGCGCGTTACACACTTGCCCAGAGTCCCGAAGTTGTCTTGACCGTTGCTGGCAAAGATTCGCCAAAAGCACGGGAAAAGGCAATGGCAGAACTGATGGAACTAATGGACTCAGGCAAACTTGATACTGATCTTGCCGATGGCTTTAGTCCCGACCAATTTATAGAAGTGAGAGAACTGTCAATGTCTGAAGATCGCGAAGATCCGATTACTCAAGCCGTGCAAGTCTTAAATAATCTTGCGACGCTAAAAATCAAGGTGCAAGAATTACGCTCCGATGCTATGCAAGTGCGATCTGCGATCGATATTTTGTTTACAGACGAGGTTGTCTCAGAGGAGCAAATCAATAGTATTAAGGAGGGGTTTAAAATTCTCAAAAGTTTTGCTCAGCTTAATATGAAATTTCTTGATGCGCGATCGCAAGCTGAGAATGCCCGTCAAGTGCTAGATGAAGCCTTAAAATCTCCTAGTTCAGACATTAAAGCGCCCGTTGAAGTCCCTGCTGAATCTGTCAGTGATATTTTACCTGAAGTTTTAAGTGTAGAGGAGCCTGTCTCTGAAGCGATCGTCGAAGTCGAAGTTCCAGTGGAAAAATCGACTAAATCTTCTAAAAAATAAGAAATAAGTAATTAAGGCGATACTTTATATCGCCTTTTTTTACTTTTACTCATTTTATTGGCGAGATCAATTTGCCATAATTGACGATCGCAACTTTATCAAGAGGGATGACAATTCTAATCTCATCGCATATCTTGAGCGATCTTGCCGAAATCTGTACTTCGATTGGGATTATGGAACTAGGTACTTTGGTTGAAAGCTCTCGACTGCAAGCACTCTACGATCGCAACAACCAAAATCAACAACAAATTCTAATTTCAACGCATAGGTAAGATTGAAGATCTGCAAATAGCTTTAAAGCGATCGGAATTAATTCAGGGAATAGAAGTTCTACCCGATGTTCCTATAGTGCGGGTTCAGTTTGCTGGCGATCTTGATGATTGTGCAGCATTGCTAGAATCTTTGATAGAAGCAGGGCTTCCCATTTCCGATTTTCGTCGGACGCAAGAAACATTAGAAAATAT
>CASBRC010000458.1 GCA_949128015.1 Synechococcales cyanobacterium PMM_0003 | reverse complement strand
GATTAGTCGTTGCGAGTCTTTGAGAATATCTGATTCTTTCTCAACTAACGCATCGGGAGGAAGCCCACCTTGGCTCTCACCGACGCTCATACTGCCACGGCTCGCATGAAAGCGCATGCCAATCTCTTGGATTCCCGCGATTTCATCATCCAATTTACAGTCATTAGGATAAATATAAAGATGATCGCTAGCCGTTGTACAACCAGACAGAATTAATTCGGCGGCTGCCATCTGGGCGCTGATATAGATACTTTCAGAAGTGAGATTCCCCCAGATCGGATACAGGGTTTGCAACCAATTAAATAGCGTGCAATTTTGGGCGGCGGGGATAACTTTGGTGAGAACTTGATAAAAATGGTGATGAGTATTGACTAGTCCGGGCAGAACAATATGTTTGTCCTGTAAGTCCAGCACTTCATCCGCAGTTTGGGGTAACTCAGTAGTGAGTCCCACTTGTTCAATGACATTATCTCGGACAAATATCGCCGCATTATGAAGTTCACGGCGATCACGATCCATCGTGACTAATGTATGGATATTTTTGACTAAAAGTGTAGACATGGATAGATAAGGTTAAGGGTGTTTTTTGAGATTTATTAATAGGCTGCTCTTACGAGCTTTTACCGAATTAATTCTTGCTGTAAATTTTCTGTTGATTTATGTGTAATGGGATCGCGAAATCTTAGCGTACCGTGACCAAGGATAAGCTATCAACGAATTATTTACAGGTAGATTTATTTTGTAGCAGGTATTAATGACAAGATTATGGAACCAAAATATGTAGGTCACCTTGCCAGTTTTCATTATTTTTTTAACGGCTATAGCGAAAATGTCTTTGAACTTCTTAATTGTGGACATATGGCAATGCTAGAACAGACAAATTTATTGCATAGCCTGTTATTAGACTTATTAGCAAAACCTGCTACTGCACCTTGTCTCTAGTCAATAGCAAACATGATATCAACTATCCAAACTGAGCCGCAATCGTTTCATCCGCATATCAATTTCTTTTTCTGGGGATTTATCCGTTAATCAAATTGCCCCATACACCTTTTCTACTGGTAGTTAACCTTTTGCAAAAACACCATGTTTCTTGAACAAATCTCGAAAGAATGACTCAACCAATTTTTCAGAGTTGTCACCCTGAAACTCACTTCCACCAAACCGATATACCTCATACCCAGCAAGACGAAGAGATCTATCTGCCGCGACCATTTCAGCATATTTTTTCGGATTTGCCTTCTCATGTTCATCGGCATAATGTTGCTGTCCATCGATCTCAATCACGATTCGTTCATGATTGGAAAAGAGTAAAAGAAAATCCATTCGCTGTCGAGGTAATATCTGTTTGTGATTCAATTCACGTATTGTGTAAGGATCGTAGTGTAAATAAACTTGAGGAATAAGAGCAGGCAGTTTTGCCCCATATTCATCTCGAAAGATGCTGAAAAAATTTTTGAATAGTTTCTGTTCTGGAGGAGACTGGGGACTAAGTGACTCAAAAAGACGTTTATAGAGTGACCGCTCTAATTCTATTGATGGCATCTTTGATTCTCGTTTTGCCCACCATGAAACAAGATCTGACCATAGCAAACCAGTCTGTGGAATAGGTGAATCGTAGATTAGGCAATACTGCTCATTCTCAGCAATCTGAATATTGTTGCTAACCGCATCTGCAAGGACAATTCGTGGCTTTCGTCCATTGGATGCGAATATTAGGTTTTTGACCCGTTCATTAACACCCGAACCAACTTTGATAACATTATAAACCTTATGATTAGTAATTTCTTCACTTATCTGAAGCTGAAAACCTTCTTTAGATAAGTGTTTATTAGTTGTCTCAACATACCGTTCCTGCTCATCTGGTAAGCGAACAAGGGGATGAACAACATTTTCTAAGAAGCGAAAAAGCTGTATATCTGAACCATTTATGAGATTTAAATAATTGTCGAAAAGATAGTTGTAGTCCCAATCATCGTTGTAGACCATATGCTGATTAATATCTTGATATGCATTTGAAAATCGAAAATCTGTGGATGGCATTTCATCAAGTTCCCAAGTGAGATTCAGAAAATCAACCAAATCCTTCCGACCTCCAATATCCCCAAGTGAAAGTAATTCTTCAAGCAAGTAAACTCGATTGAGCATTTTTATTTGGGCGTGTTCATCTCGAATGCCTGTCATTGATCACCTTTTAAATAACAAAAATTAATCTTTTTGCCTGAATTGTCATGTATCACTACCATCTGATCGATTCTAATAATTACTGGTAAACATCCCTACGATGACCAATTTTAAGCATCAAAACCAGTAGTTGCTCATCCTGAATACTGTAGATAATGCGATAGTTGCCAACCCTAACACGATAGATATTATCCTCACCAGTCAGCTTGACCACACCATCGGGACGAGGAACATTGGTTAAAGCATCAATTTTTATCTTTATCTTCTGTTGCTCTTCACTGGACAGGGATTTTAGCTGTTTGGCAGCTTGCTTCACAAACTCAATACGATAAGTCATAGCCCAATTTCAGCCTTCAGCGTATCCCAAGATATAGTACCTTCAGAATCTATAGATACTAGAGCAGCTTTAGCATCTGCTATATCTTCGTAATCTTCAACAGCTTCATAGTTATCAACATTCATATTCAAACCATCCTGTGAATGTTTTGCCTTCACAAACAAAAGAAAATCTAAAACCTCACTTAATACATAATCTGAAGTTTGTTCAATTTCTTGAATTAGCGATCGCTTAATATCGCTTTGAGTCGAAGTTTCTGTGGTTAACATGGCTTTATATCTTTAGTAGATCTAACCATCTGCATCTTAGCATCACATATATGTCTGTCTAGAAATAGCCTTGCTTGGAAGCTAACAAACTAAATTAGCATCATGCGCTACATATTGAAGGATCACCATGAGGCTATAAAATGTATTGCGAGTTACCTAAGAAATACAAGATTTTATGCCCCGCCGTAATGACATCCAGAAGATTTTGTTGATTGGGGCTGGTCCAATCGTGATCGGACAAGCCTGCGAATTTGACTATTCGGGAACCCAAGCCTGTAAAGCTCTACGGGACGAGGGCTATTACGTGATCCTAGTTAACTCCAATCCCGCTACGATCATGACCGATCCCGCCACAGCCGATCGCACTTACATTGAGCCAATTACGCCCGAAGTTGTCGCTCAAATCATCGAGAAAGAGCGTCCTGATGCAATTTTGCCGACTATGGGTGGACAGACAGCCCTAAATACGGCGGTCGCGCTGGCTAAGATGGGCGTTCTCGAAAAATACGGCGTAGAATTAATTGGCGCAAAGCTCGAAGCAATCGAAATGGCAGAGGATCGCAAGCTATTTAAAGAAGCGATGGAGCGCATCGGCGTTGCCATGTGTCCATCGGGATTAGGCACAACTATGGAAGAATCCCGTGCGATCGCCCAAGAAATTGGTTCTTACCCTCTAATTATCCGTCAAGCCTTCACGATGGGCGGCACTGGCGGCGGCATTGCCTACAACCAAGAGGAGTTTGAAGAAATTTGTGCCTCTGGTCTAGAAGCTAGCCCCGTATCGCAAATCTTGATCGAGCAATCTTTGATCGGCTGGAAAGAGTACGAACTAGAGGTGATGCGCGATCTTGCCGATAACGTGGTGATTATTTGCAGCATTGAAAATATTGATCCGATGGGTATCCACACGGGCGACTCGATTACGGTTGCACCTGCTCAAACCTTGACTGACAAAGAATATCAGCGCTTGCGTGACTATTCGATCAAAATTATTCGTGAAATCGGTGTTGAAACTGGTGGCTCGAATATTCAGTTCTCGATCAATCCCGAAAATGGTGATGTGGTCGTGATCGAGATGAATCCCCGCGTGTCTCGCAGTTCGGCGCTTGCCTCAAAAGCAACAGGCTTCCCGATCGCAAAATTTGCCGCGAAACTCGCAGTGGGCTATACCCTTGATGAAATCTCTAACGACATCACCAAGAAAACTCCTGCCAGTTTTGAGCCAACTATTGATTATGTAGTTACCAAGATTCCTCGTTTTGCCTTCGAGAAATTTCCGGGATCTGAGCCAGTCTTAACCACCCAGATGAAGTCTGTCGGTGAAGCAATGGCGATTGGGCGCACTTTCCAAGAGTCATTTCAAAAGGCTTTGCGATCGCTAGAAGTTGGTCGTTTTGGTTTTGGTGGCGATCGCGAAGAAACATTACCCGATCTCGACAAAATCAAATATAGTCTCCGCGTGCCTAATCCCGATCGCGTATTTTCGATTCGTGATGGATTTTTGTCAGGGCTATCTGTCCAAGCTATTTTTGAGCTAACCAATATCGATCCTTGGTTCTTGCAAAAAATGCGCGAGATCACCGATGTCGAGCTTTCGCTCAAGGGTCGAAAACTCGAAAGTATTCTCAAAGAGGAGATGCTGGAAACTAAGCGCATGGGCTTTAGCGATCGCCAGATTGCTTATCTGACTGGTACTAATGAAGATGTCGTTCGACAATACCGTAAAGACCTCGGCGTAATTCCTTCCTATAAAACTGTTGACACCTGCGCGGCTGAGTTTGAAGCGCTCACGCCCTATCACTACTCCACCTACGAAGAAGAGTCAGAAATTCTGCCTTCCACAAAGCGTAAAGTAATGATCCTTGGTGGTGGGCCAAATCGAATTGGGCAAGGGATTGAATTTGACTATTGCTGTTGTCATGCTAGCTATGCACTGCAAGCCGCAGGTTTTGAGACGATCATGGTTAACTCTAACCCTGAAACTGTTTCCACCGACTACGACACTAGCGATCGCCTTTATTTCGAGCCATTGACCCGCGAAGATGTGCTGAACATCATCGAAGCCGAGCAGCCTGAGGGTGTGATCATTCAGTTCGGTGGACAGACTCCGCTCAAGCTTTCTGTGCCTCTCTTGAAGTATCTGCAAGACACCAATTCTCCCACCAAGATTTGGGGTACATCGCCCGATTCTATCGACATCGCTGAAGACCGCGAACGTTTTGAGGCTATCTGTCAAGAAATCGGTATCGCTCAGCCAAACAACGGTTTAGCCCGTTCTGAAGAAGAGGCTGTAGCGATCGCCCAACGTGTTGGCTACCCTGTCGTTGTCCGTCCTAGCTATGTTCTCGGTGGTCGTGGCATGG
>CASBRC010000457.1 GCA_949128015.1 Synechococcales cyanobacterium PMM_0003 | reverse complement strand
TGTCAAGCTCAACGTATTTTTAAAGCAAACTAGCTTGGTAGTTGACGGCGTTCTGATCAACCGAGAAGTAGTCATCAAGTATGTAGCCAATAAGTTGGGCGGTGCTCACTACGACAAGTCACGCGAAGACACTAAGGCTGGGGGCAATATCTCGCTAGAGCAAAAGTACGAGCTGCTCGACAAAGTACGAAGTGACGTTACCGTCGCCGACAAAAATGCAATTTACTACGAGCTTCTTAGCATTGGTCAGCGTCTAGTCAATAGTGGGGATATCCATCAATTGCAAAAGCACCTCACAAATGTTCTATCCTTACCACCTAAAACACAACAAATCATTTAAGAGTTTTTGTTGTTGAGTGAGATTGCGATCGCCCCTTACAAACTTGAGAAGATGATTGTTGAGGCGATCGCAAATCTAAAACGCATCAAATCATTTGAGAATATTTGTGGTTGAGTGAGATTGCGATCGCCTCTTACAAAATTGAAAAGATGATTGTTTAGGCGATCATAATTTGGTTCTGATTCAAGAGATTCAAGAACTTGAATTGCAGCAGTCCTATATCTTTGCTTTGAAAGTGAATTACCAATTTCTAACAAAATTGCCTGATTTATGACGAGATAGAAATTTTGAAGTTCTATCTATTCGGTAAGATTAACTGCTTTAGCTTCAGGTAATAGACTTTCAACAATAATCCTTACTCCCTGATTTGATATTTAAAGGTGTTTCAGGAATAAGGGTTTCGCCATCGAACAGCGCATCTAAGGTTCGGAGCATGGTATTTTATCAAATATTGCTTCTCTGTAATTATACTATTTTCAATGCCATCATTTATTGAGTAAGGTTTTTGAGTTTTTAAATGAGTAAAGACTGGCAAACTTGCGATCGCTTCCTCGAACTCCAATCACGATGGATGACTTTAATTGGCGAACATCTGCAAGACGATCGCGGCGAAATTTTGGAATATTGGCGAATTGAGAAAGCAGATTCGGTAATTGTTTTAGCAATTCAAGGCGATCGCATCCTGCTGCCATCCCCAAACTATCGCGTAGGAATTAGCAAAACAACCTTAGACTTTGCTGGTGGGCGCGTAAACAATGGACAAACTACTGAACAAGCTGCGATCGCTATATTAAAGCGTGAATTAGGAATAGAGCTAGAGGCGATCGCCCAGATTATTCCCTTAAACTCAGAGGGATGGTCAGTAAACAGTTCTTTTTCTAATCAGAAACTCTATGGCTTTATTGCTCATATTCAATCAACAGCAAAATTTCCACCCGATAGTTTAGCCTACCCTATCAATACTGAAGGATTGCACAAGCTACTAAAGGATTTAATTTGCTTACAATGCCGAGCATTACTGATGGAATGGATGCTGCAATACGATTATCTACGTTTTCACAGTGAATAGGTAAAGAAAGACCCAAAAGGTAATTATAAAACGCCTAGAAAGAAATTCTCTTTATAGAAGGCTCCTTTGTTGAACCATTCTATAACTATATAGCTATAATTTGTTGTACACTATAAATACGAATCCTTAGTCTATGCAGGTTTTGAAAATGCAAATATTACCCTCACTCCAAATTGGTCAACATCTTGTCCGCTATCCCATTATTCAGGGAGGTATGGGGATTCGGATCTCAGGGGCAAATCTGGCGGCGGCGGTTGCGAATCAGGGCGGCGTGGGAGTGATATCAGCAGTCGCTTTAGGATTAAATTCTCCGTATTTTGATATCACTCAGCCCAATGTTCGCAAGCGTAGAGAACAGTTCTTTGAGGCAAACCGACTAGCGCTGATTGATGAAATTAAAAAAGCTCGAAGCCTAAGCCCTAATGGCATTCTGGCTGTCAATGTCATGGTCGCAGCTCAAGACTATGAAACATTAATTCGTACATCAGCCGAACAGGGTATAGATCTGATTATTTCTGGTGCAGGATTGCCGATGCAATTGCCAGAATATACCGCAGACTATCCTGATGTTGCACTAGTGCCAATTGTCTCTAGTACTCGTGCCGCCAGAATTATTTGCCGTAAATGGGAACGTAATTTCAGAAGATTGCCAGATGCTTTGATTGTCGAAAATCCTAATTCCGCAGGTGGACATCTGGGAGCTAAATTGGAGGAATTAGGCGATCGCGCCTTAGAAGCCGAACAGGTAATTCCAGAATTGGTCGAATATCTAAAACAGGAATTCGGTCAGACAATTCCTGTAATTGCCGCAGGCGGCGTTTGGGATCGAGGCGATATCGATCGCATGTTGGCATTGGGAGCCAGTGGTGTACAAATTGGTACGAGATTCATTACCACCGATGAATGTGATGCCGACATTCGTTATAAGGAGTTTCACCTTCATGCTCAACCAGAAGATGTGGTAATTATCTCCAGTCCTGTGGGAATGCCAGGAAGAGCATTGCGAAATGCTTTTGTTGATCTGGCGATCGCAGGTTCTCCTGACTTAGATAAACGCTGTCTAGCGAGTTGTCTGCATAATTGCAAATGTCGTGACGAGCAGAAATATTACTGCATTATTCAGGTATTAGACAAAGCCGCAAGAGGCGATATCGAGAATGGGCTAATTTTTTCAGGCAGTAACGCTGGACGAGCTGAACAGATTATTCCTGTTGCCGAACTCATGGCAGAGTTAGTTGCTTAGACCGCTATACAATATACATACAAGATCATAAAAAGATATGAACCAATTTAAAGACTGGGGATTCTCAGCCCAATCGTGGCGCGGTGAGAAGGGCGAGTATTGGGTACTCGGTCAAACAGTTCTCTCCGTTGGATTTGTGTTGTTACCCATCTATCCAACGATCGCTTTAGATAGTGTATCGCCACTCTGGCAATATGCTGGTTGGGGCTTGACAGGTCTTTTTAGTCTAATTGCGGCTCTATTATTGCTTTTCGGCAGCTTAGAATTGGGAAGTAATCTTACGCCTTTGCCCCATCCTAAACATGATGGAGAATTGGTAACTGGTGGTGTGTATGCCATAGTTAGGCATCCCATTTATAGTGGGGTAATTTTCCTTACGATCGCCTATAGTTGTTGGCAATTGAGTTTTGTTCATGCGATCGGGGCAATACTTTTTCTATTGTTTTTTGACCTCAAAGCCAGAAAAGAAGAATCATGGTTGAGTAATAAATTCTCTGGCTATGATCAATATCGATCGCAGGTTAAAAAACTAATTCCTTGGATTTATTAAGGTTGAGTAAGGTTGACTAATTATGTGGGATGAACGCTTTGATACATCAGAATATATCTATGGGACTGAACCCAATGATTTTCTGATTTCGGTAGCATCGAAAATTCCTCAAGGGAAAATTCTTTGTTTGGCAGAAGGAGAAGGACGTAATGGAACTTATCTGGCTTCTTTAGGTTATGAAGTCGTCGCCGTAGATCAATCTTCGGTAGGGCTTGCCAAAGCTCAAAAACTAGCGCAAGAGAAACAAGTGGCGATCGCCACAATTCATAACGATCTCGCTGATTTTGTAATTGAACCTCAAACTTGGGATGGAATTATTTCTATCTTTTGCCATCTGCCCTCAGATTTGCGAGCTAAGGTGTATGGTCAAGCTGTAATGGGACTAAAACCGAACGGTGTTTTTATCCTCGAAGCCTTTGCCCCAAAACAACTGCAATATAATACAGGAGGTCCAAAAAATATTGATATGCTTCCTGCTATTACCACGTTGCAGCAGGAATTAGTTGGTCTCCAATGGGAAATTACGATGGACATAGAACGCGAGTTATTGGAAGGTCGCTTTCATGCTGGTAAAGCCGCCGTGATTCAACTTTTTGGTAGGAAATAAAGTACTGTTTGAATTGTCAGGTTTAATTGAACTTAATAGTGATCCATGCAGTCTAAACATCTATAAATCTATATACTGATGAATGAAAAACCATGTTGAAATCTAATAAGAGAACTGTCTTGGGAATTGCGATCGCTAGTTGTATGGGTCTACTTCCAGTTGCATTTGTTTATGCTCAAAACGCAAATAATTCTGTTGTTATTGCTCAAGCGCTAACCAATGCTGATATCGAAGGATTGAAGTTTATGCGTGAAGAAGAAAAAATGGCGCGGGATGTTTATCAGACGTTGGATCGGCAATGGAATGTACGCAGTTTCAGTAATATTGCCGAGGCTGAGCAACGCCATATGAATCGGGTGAAAATGGTGATGGAGTCCTATGGTGTTGTCGATCCTGTCGTGAACGATCAAGTGGGTGTATTTACCAATCCGCAACTGTCCGCTATGTATGTGCAACTGGTCAAGCGAGGACAGACTTCGCGACAAGAAGCTTTAAAGGTGGGTGCACTCATTGAAGAAACCGATATTAAAGATTTGCGCGATCGCCTGAATGCGACTGCTGATCCTCAACTTAAAAATCTTTATAACAATCTATTGCAAGGTTCCTATAATCATTTGCAAGCCTTCGTCAGACAGATCGAACGACAAGGTGGATCTTATATCCCTCAAGTCCTTTCGCAGCAAGAGGTAAAGGCGATCTTAGATCGCGGACAAAGCCGTGGTTGGATGCGTTAACTAGAATCAATATCCCAATAACCTCGCTCCTTGGTAGAAGATAAAACTAGTAATCCAAGCTAGTCCAACTGACCAACCAACAGAGAGCATGGCAAATTTTATGCTTTTTGATTCGCTCTTGATCACCGCGATCGTAGATAGACATGGCACATAGAGCAAGGTGAACAGCATAAAACTATAACCCTGAACCCAGTCAATTTGTTGGGCGATCGCCCCAGCCAAATCGCCACCTTCAGCTTGACTATAGATTACAGCCAATCCACCTAAAACAATCTCCTTAGCAATAAACCCAAAAAATAGAGCAACTGTAAGTTGCGGGTTGATACCAATGGGCGCAAACAATGGCTGTAATGCTTGTCCAATCATGCCAGAAAGGGTCTGAGCACTTGCCGAAGGAACATTGGTAGGAAGATTGTTTAGTAGCCAGATTGCAATCACACCAAAAATAATAAACTTGCGCGACCAGATCCAAAAATGTTTTACCTCGCACCAAGCACGCACCATAATTTGTTTGAAAGTCGGTAAACGGTAGGGCGGTAACTCCAGTACTAAAGGTTCTTGACTGGGAAATTTGCCTTTAAAGATTAAAGCTGTAAGCAGCGCCGCCGCAAAACTCATCATGTAGAGACTGAAAACGACCAGAGATGATTGATTTGCTGTAAACAGAGCCGTAGACATGAATAGGAATACGTTTAATCGTGCCGAGCATAAGGAAAATGGAATTACTAACATCGACAGCATCCGTAAACCTTGCGATCGCATTACTCGCGTTCCCAAAATTGCAGGCACGTTACAGCCAAAACCCATCAGTGACATCACAAATGATCGCCCATCTAATCCCAATCTTTCCATAAAGGCATCCATCAAAAATGCGGCTCTGGATAGATACCCACTATCTTCAACGATCGCCATACAAAGAAAAAACAGAAAAATTACGGGTAGGAACGCTGCTACAGTACCGATTCCCGCGTATAGTCCATCAATCAGAAATCCTT